>JBOHWI010000535.1:0-11577 GCA_050736675.1 Binatus sp. (SeqCode) | reverse complement strand
TGATGCCGCGGGTCAAAATTCTCGACCGTTATATCGCGCGCGAAGTGATAGCGCCCTTTGGCCTGGGCGTTCTCCTGCTTACCTTCGCGCTGGTCACCGGCAAGTTGCTCAAGCTGATGGACATGGTCGTCAATCACGGCGTCAGCCTCGGCGAAGTTCTGGGAATAATCGGGTACATCATGCCGGCCTTCCTGGAACTCACGTTCCCGATGGCGGTGCTGCTCGGGGTGCTGATGGGATTCGGGCGGATGTCGAGCGACCAGGAGATGACGGCGGCGCGCGCGTGCGGCGTCAGCCTCTATCGGCTGGCGGTGCCGGTGATGATAGTGGCGCTGGGGGTGTACGCGATTTCGAGCTATTTCGCCTTCTCGCTGCGGCCGTGGGCGAATTCCAATCTGCGCAACAAGCTCTACGAGCTCAGTCAGACCCGCACCAGCGCCGGCTTGAAGGAAAAAATCTTTAACAGCAATTTTCCCGGCCTGGTCGTCTATGTTGACGAGATGTCCGACGTCGATTCCAGCATGAAGGGCGTCCTCATCTCGGACGCGCGCGAACCGCACAACCAGAACACGATAATCGCCAAGCGTGGAATGATCCTCCCCGACCCGAAGAACAAAACGATCACGCTGCGGCTGTTCGACGGTTCGATCTTCGGCGTCGAGCCGCAGAACGACGCGACTCACGTCACCAGCTTCAAGACTTACGACCTCGGCGTTAATCCCGAAGAGTCGCTCGGCGTCAGCGACGTGGAGCCGGACGAAATGACCTACTCGGCTCTGCGCGCCGACATCGCGGCCGCCCGCGCCAAGGGCAAACCCGACTACGACGCCGAGACCGAATTGGCGGGCAAGTTCACCGTCCCGGTCGCCACGCTGCTGTTCGCGCTGCTGGGCATCTCGCTCGGGCTCAAACCGGCGCGCGGCGGCCATTCGGAGCGCTTCGGCGTCAGCGTCGCGCTGTTCTTTCTCTACTACTCGCTGATGCGCGTGGGCGAGACTCTCGCGCAGCGCGGCAAGCTGAACGCGTGGTTCGCGATGAGCATCCCGGACATAGTGTTCATGGCGCTGGCGTTCTGGTTCTTCTATCGCTCCGCGTCCGACAAGGCTGACCAGGGCCGCGGCCCCGGCGACATCATCTGGGACCTCGTCGAGCGCTACGAACGCAGCAGGCAGGCCGCATGAGACTTCGACCACGCCTTTCGCCGGTGATCGACCGCTTCATTGCGATGCAGTTCTTCGGCCCGTTCATGGTGTGCCTGGCGGCATTTACCATGGCCTATCTGCTCGGCGACATGTTCGATCGCTTCGACGATTTGATCCGCTACGGCGGCCTGGGATTGTTGGGCCTCGAGTACTTCGCGCTCAAGTTGCCGCTGATCATCTCACAGGTCCTGCCGGTGGCGTGCCTGGCCGGCGTACTGCTCGGCTTCGCGCTGCTCAATCGATCGGGAGAGGTGCTGGCCTGCCAGCAACTCGGCATCAGCCGGCTCGAGATGGCGGTGCCGGTGCTGCTGGTCGCGGTGTTGATTTCAGGTTTTGATTTTATCGTCAGCGAGACGGTAGTTCCCGCCGCGACGCGCGAGGCGAAGTACATCTACTCTGTCCAACTCAAGAAACGCCAGCTCAGGGCGGTGTTCGCCAACCGGCGCATCTGGGTGCGCGTGCGCGACGGCTTCGTTTCGGTCGACCGCTACGACAAGAAGAACGATCTGCTCAAGGGCATCACCCATTACGAACTCAGCGACGATTTCGGACTCAAGGACCTGGTGCACGCCTCGACCGCGAAATGGGACGGTCGCATCTGGGTTGCGAGCGGAATCAGTTCGTTCCAGCTGGCTAAGGGCGGCACGGTGACGACGACCGGCGCCACGCGCCTCGATCTTGGACTGACGCCGGCGGATTTCGGCCTGCTGCGCTTCGACCCCGAGGAGTTCAGCCTGTGGGAACTCAACGCCTACATCGCGGATCTGCGCAGCAAAGGCCTGGACCCGGGCGGCTACGTGGTCGATCGCGATTTGAAATACGCGATGCCGCTGGCGTGCCTGATAATGGTCGCGCTCGGGATGGCGCTGAGCCTCGATCCGCTGCCGCGCAACCTGAGCCTCGGCCGCAGCTTCGGCCTGGCGATCGTGATCGGCTTCGCCTACTGGACCGCGCTCGGAATCACCTCAGCGTTGGGCCGCTCGGCCCTGATGCCGGCGGTAGTAGCCGCATGGATTCCAAATTTCATGTTCGCAATGATCGCGGTCGGAATATTCCTGTTCGGCGAGGAACGCTGACCATCTGTCAGCCGCCGCTGCGGGCGACGCGGGCGCGCGCGACTATCTCCTCTACGACGAAGGTTTTGGCGTCGGCGTAGTTCTGCACGTACTTCCACGTCTGTTTCGCCAGCTCGCGCTTGGTGCGCTCGTAAAGTTCGCGGTCCGCGTCGTTGCTGCGCAGCCAGTCGCGGAACATGAGCATCGTGTCGATCTCGGGGCATCCGAACGAGTAAACGTGGAGATTGACGTTCGTATCGGGGCCCTTGAACAACCGATGCTGCTGCCAGTCAGGCTCGCGGATGTGGAGCACGTACCCGGCCAATTCCATCGCCGGCACGTATGCGGGCTCGTCGGCGGAATCGGCGACGGCGAGAATCATATCGATGATTGGCTTGGCGGCAAGTCCCGGAACCGAAGTCGAGCCGACATGCTCGAGCGTCAGAACTCGCGCCCCAAGCGTCGCACGAACCCGCTCAGCTTCGCGGATGAAGAGCGCGGGCCATTCGCGGCTGTACTCGATCAGTTGGACAGGAGCATTATGCGGCCGCAGAGGGACCACATGCGCCGCCTTCATCTGTTCATCGGTAACCACTCAGTGGTCCTGTTCGGCGAACAAACCTGATCCCAATCCGCGTGCGGGCGTGCGGTCTTTGGGCGGAGCTGGTTGCCCAACCCCGCCCTGCGTCGCGCTCCCGCATTCGTTACGGAGATGTGCCGTCGGCGGTGCTCACGGTGACGCCATTGCCGCCCAAGATGCTCGAGTCGTTGCCGCTTGCCGTGTTGCTCTCGCCACCGCTGACGCCCGAATCCTGACCGCTGGAAAGGTTGCTGAGACCGCCGCTGACAGCCGCTCCCTCAGCTGTCTGTGACGGGCTGCAACTTGCTCCGCTCGCGGCAGCCCCTGCGGTATTGCACTCGCCGCCGGTGACGCTGGAGTCGGGGGCGCTGGCCGTGTTGTTCTTGCCCCCACTGACGCTCGATCGTCCGCCGCTCGCCGTGTTGGACTGGCCTCCGTTGACGCTCGACGTGAGGCCGCTCGCCACGTTTAATACGCCGCCGCTGACGCTCGCGCCGTCTCCGCTCGCGGTGTTGTTATTGCCGCCGCTGACGCTCGCGCCGCCGGTGGTAGCTTGGTTGAAAGATCCGCCGGTGACGCTCGATAGAGAGCCGCTCGCCCTGTTGCCAAAGCCGGCGGTAACGCTGGCGGCGTCCGAAGCCCCTGGAGTTGAGGAACATGTGATTGCAGGGAAGGTTCCGCCGGCAGCGTTGCACTCGCCGCCGGTGACGCTGGCGTAGTTGGCGCCGATAAAGTTCGCGAAGCCGCCGACCACGCCGCCGCTGGCGGTGAACTCATTCTGCGGACCAACGATCAAGTTGTGCGAGCCGGTCCGATTGCCGTCCAGCGTCGACGGGGCGAGCGAATCTTCGTCGTAGCCAATCACCATGTTTCCCAACCCGGTCGAGTCCACCGTGGTGCCGGAGCCACTCTCGATATGGACATTGGCGCCGCTGAAGATCACGTTCGGCCCCGCCAAGCCGTTCTCCGTAGCGGCATCCACGCTCACGTAGGGACCCAGCGCCAGCGCATGGTTGTTCTGCACCGCAGTCAGCGCCGTCTGTAGAGTTGCGATGTTGGAGTTAGCGGTACTCAATGCCGTCTGCAGAGCCGCGACCTGTCCCTGCAGCATTGTGATCAATGGCAACAGGCATTTGCCTTTCGTACTTCCGGGTTTGCAGGCCTTTGCCTCCGGGCGCACGTCCTGCGCCATCGCGGGCGACGCCAGCGTGATCGCAAGCAGTGTCAGAGCCAGTCGCGATGCCAGGGTCTTCATCAAACGAGTCCTCCAGTTGTGGAAACGGTGATCAGTCAGCGCGGCAAATGGGAAGTTTGAAGGAACTTACCTCAGTTAAGGCATTTGTGGATAGGGATAAAATCGCCAGATAGAATCAGATTGGCGCGCAGCGCCCAATCAGCCGCCGATTTGGTACATCCGGCGGTCTTGCGTCGAGGGGCTTGCTGGCGGTTGCGCAAAATTGGGCTTCAGCCGCGCGCGGGCGTGCAGTCCAATTACTTCGCACATTGTCGTACTCCTAGCGCTATTGAGTCGCCGAACTTATACTTCTATGCGCCCAGACAGGCAATGCGAAAGCCTTCGAGAGGCCATGTACGTGGAACAAAGCCAACGCAGCAGGACGCTTGAGATTCCCGCGATCATGCGGGCGCTCCATCAAAGTATCGATAGCGACCCGAAAATTCTCGACGACCCGATTGCTCCACTATTGCTCGACCCTGATGATGATCGACAGTGGCTGGCGCCGGTACTCAATCATCCCTTTGCCAAACAGATCCGAGCTGGATTCGTGCTGCGCAGCCGGTACGCAGAGGATTGCCTGGCGGAGGCGGTCCGACATGGCGTGCAGCAATATCTGATCTTTGGGCCAGGACTCGATACATGGCTGACCAGGCTTCATCCTGACCAGTTCAAGTCGAGGCTTCGAGCGCTGGGCTTTTCTGCGGCAACCCATCTGACGCCGGAGGAGACGCGCGAGCGCTACTTCAAGAATCGGCGCGACGGTCTGAGGGCGCGGCTGGGCGAGCAGCTCATGCGAGCGGTCGTCTAACTGGGTCAGCCGCCGATTTGGTACATCGAGCGGTCTTGCGTCGAGCGGCCTTCCAGCAGGTGGTGGCCGGTGGGCTTCAGCTCGACTGCGCGCCTGAGAATTCGCGCGACGTCGGCGATCGCATCTCTCGAGTTCGAGCGCAGCGCTTTGCGCACGTCCAGCTCGTCATCGTTGAGCAGGCACAGGTGGAACTTGCCGTCCGCCGTCAGGCGCATCCGGTTGCACGTGCCGCAGTAGGGCTCGCTGACCGGGCTGATGAAGCCGACGACGCCGCGCGCGCCTTTGAGATGATAGTTGCGCGACTCGTCGGCCAGGTTCTCCGACGGCATTTCGGTGAGCGGACCCAGCGCCGACTCGATTCGGCGCCGCGTCTCGATATTCGACACGTAGCGCTTCATCGACAACGTCGCGCATTCGCCGCCGCCCAGCGGCATCAACTCGATGAACCGCACGTGCCAGTCGCGTTCGACCGTCAGCCGCGCCAGCTCGACGACGTCGGACTCGTTGTAGCCGGCCGTCACGACCGAGTTGAGCTTGATCGGCGTGAGGCCCGCCTCTTCGGCGGCGACGATCCCGCGCCAGATTTTCTCGAAGCTGCCCCATCTCATTTGCCGCTCGACGGTTGCGGGATCGAGGCTGTCGAGATGCACGTTGATTCGATTCAGCCCCGCACGTTTCAGCGGCTGCGCAAGCTCCGTCAGCAGGAGCGCGTTCGTTGTCAGCGCAAGGCCTTCGACGCCGTCGACGCGAGCGAGCCGCTCGACTATCTCCACCAGATCGAGCCGCAGCGTCGGTTCGCCGCCGGTCAGGCGGAATTTGCGAAAGCCCACACTGACGGCAGCGCGCGCGACGGTCTCGAACTCGGCCGCTGTAAGGAGCTCGTCCTTCGGCAGGAAGCGCAGGCCCTCGAGCGGCATGCAGTAGACGCAGCGCAAGTTGCAATTGTCGATCACCGACAAGCGCAGGTAGTCTATCTCACGATTGAACGAGTCGCGGGGCACGAACCCATAGTTATCGGAGCGTCCCGCGCGAAACAACTTAGGCGCGTGCGTCAAACTTGCGAATTCGCCCGCGGCGGATATTATCATTAGGTGTCGTAGTGAGCAGCAGCGTGAACAGGCCTTTTCTATTAGGCGCGAAGCCGCGACTGAATCCGGTTTTGATGCTCGCCGTGGCGATCGCGGTGGGAGTCGCAACGTTTGCGTCTTCGAGCTACGCGGCCGGCGCCGACCGCGCCGCATCCGACGCCGTCGTGGCCGAGGCGGAAACGTTAATCACACATGCCGGGCAAGCCGATCCGGTCGATACCAAATTGATTCACCAGGCGATGGACAAACTGCACGAGGCGCTGCGCATCGACCCGCGCAACGATGCGGCGTACGTGGACCTCGGCTTCTGCTACGGCGTGTTGCGCGACGGCTCAACCGCGATCGATATGTACCACACGGCGACCGAGTTGAATCCATCGGGCAGCAACTTCATCGAGTTGGCCGACATCTATATGCGCGTCGGCGACTCGGAGGATGCGTTGCTGGCAGCCAACGCCGGAATAATCAAGGACCCCGCGAATGCGCGGTTGTACAACGCCAAGGGCATGGCGCTGAACGATTTGCAGCGCTTCGGCGAAGCCGAGGAAGCATGGGAGAAGGCGCTCGAGCTCAATCCCAACCTGAAAGTCGCGCAGGCAAATCTCGACGCCCTGAACGGCGGCCCGAACGGCCGCGGCAGCATAAACAAGCATCAGCCGTCCAGCCCGACGCATTGAGAACCTCCGAGAGCGGCACATTGAAATGCAAAAGGCCGAGCCATTGTGACGCGGCCTCTTTTAATGTTGATGAACCAGGCGAATTACTGGTACGCCGCCGCGTTACGCTCTGGCCGAGCCTCGCGATGCATGCGCGCCGCGATACGTCGCCTGGACATAACTACCGAAACAACCCCGACCATCGCGACAAACAGCGCAAATCCTGCCGGCACCAGAAACGCTTGGTACATCTGCATTTGTCAAAGTCTCTTTCGGTTCAATCGCCTTCGGGTCTCGCCCTTTCGATCATTACTCCCATTGCATAAACGACAATACACCCAATCAGAACGTAGATCGTCACCTCCAGAGGGAAGGCTAGAGTTCTATTGTCCCTCATCGAATTGTCCAGCATGAAGAAGACTGCGGACAGCACCGCTATTTCTCGGAGAGTCTCGGCTGTCATCTCCGCGACAGTTCGCCTTCGGTCTGCCACTGGAAGGTGTGCTTATCACCGTTGACCACAAAATGCCAAGGCAGTATTGACTATTAGTCTTCCTGGCTGGCGGGTTTGCCCCAATCGCTCCTCGGAACAATCCACGATTAGCCGCCGGTGATCGGGCGCTCGGGCTCGGCCACGCAGTGGGCGCATCGGCACAGACTTCTGAGTTGCTGCGTCGTGTAGATAGTCTCGTGGCCGTCAACCCATCCGATGAACACCGCCGCTTCGCCCAGCCGCGAAAGCTGACGCATCCGGATGCTCGCCGGCGGCACGTCGCCGTTGACGTTGCCCTTGCACGCCTCGCACAAACATCGGCGGCGCAAGTTTTCCAGCGGTAAAATGCTGTCGTGACCATCGACCCATTGCACGCCGACGGCGTAGCGCCCTACTTCGTGCAGCCCTTTGATCTTCGGAGTCTTTGACTTTATTAGTGCCATCCGTGCAGTCTCTGCGTGAGTATATCTCCCGCGCCACCGGGTGTGGAGACGTTATCATTGAACAAGGAGAACCGAGAGCATGGATGAAAAAGCAAAAAAACAGTCGCTGTTGATGATTCCCTACGGACTCTTCGTCCTCGGCGCCGCTCACGACGGCAATGCGACCGCGGCGACTGTGAATTGGGTCACGCAAGCGAGCTTCAACCCGCCGCTGGTGGTTGTCGGCGTCAAAAAGGACTCCGGCTCGCACGCGATGGTCAAGGACTCGAAGAAGTTTGCGCTCTCGATGCTGGCCGCGGGTCAGAAAGCGATCGCGGGCGCCTTCTTTCGTCACGTCGAGCCCAAGGACGGCAAGTTCGGGGACTTCGCGTTCGAGAACGGCGCCAACGGCGCGCCAATTATCAGCGACGCGCCCGCGTCGGTCGAGTGCGACGTGGTGGGCTTCTACGAACTCGGCGATCACAGCATCGTCGTCGGCAAAGTCACCGAAGCGCACGTCAAGCGCGACGCCGAAGCGCTGACGATGAAGGAGACCGGATGGAATTACGGCGGATGAAGAATCCGAACTGATGGATTCCACCGAGATCAAAGTCGCTTCACTGAGAAACGCGCTCGAACGCCTGACCGCGAACGCAAGCCGCGAGCTGCTCGACAAGCAGCCGCATTGGGGCGACGCGATCCTGTGCGACGGGCTGCTGTACGCAGGGCATACGCTCGGGACCGACGCTCCGGTCGAGGCGGCCAAGCGATGGTTCGCACCGAAGCTCGCGGCGGGTCCGCGCACCAAGGGATGGTTCTGGTTCTGGGCCGCCGAGGCGCTGCCGGCGCTCGACCTGCATCTGAAGACCGGCGATCGGCGCTACCTGGAATACGCCCGCACGATCGTCGGCTTCATGGAAACTTCAGCCGCGCGAACTCGCGACGGCGCGTTCGTGCCGCATCCGCCGGCGCAAGAAGTGTGGATCGACGTCTGCTACTTCACCGCGCCCGCGCTCGCGCTGTTCGGTCGAATCTCCGGCGACGCGGCGATGCTCGAGCGCGCGGCGGATCAAATGCTCGTTCATCGCGATCATCTTATCGATTCCGCCACCGGACTCTTCTGGCATGTCGCCTACCTTGACCGGAAGTCCCATTCGCCGTGCTTGTGGGCGCGCGGCAACAGTTGGTTTTCGATCGCGGCGCCGCAAGTGATTGCCGAAATCGAGGCGGCGCGACAGGGCCGGCCGCTTGCAGCCAAAGTTGAAAAAATTCGCGAGGCGTTGGCGGCTCAACTCAACAAGATCGCGTCGCTGCAGGATGAGTCCGGTTTGTGGCACACCGTGATCGATCGCGACGATTCGTACCTCGAAGCATCGGCGGCTGCGGGATTCGCCCTCGCCTTCGGCCGCGCGATTCGGACTCGGCTGCCCGGTCTCGACGAAGCTCGCGCGCGCCACGCGTACTCGCGCGCGCTCGGTGCGATATGCTCGAAGATAGACTCGCAAGGCGCGTTCGCAGGGGTATCGCAGCAAACCCCGCCGGGCGATTTTGCGTTTTACAACTCGATCGAAATCGGCACCGCGCCCTTCGCCACCGGCGTGTGCCTGATGGCGCTCAGCGAGGCGATTGAGACGGAGTCATGACTGGCGAAAACAAAAAAGTCGTAGTGCTGCCGGGCGACGACGCCGCGCCCGAGGCGATGGCGGCGACGATGGACGCGTTGCGCGCCCTGAAGCTTCCGATCGATTACGTCGAGTTTCCGCCCGGCGAGAAATGGGTGCGCGGCCAGACCGACGCGGCCGCCCGCAAAGCGATCGACGCGTCCGACACCACGCTGTTCGGCTCCACCTCGGGCAAGACCACCGCCATTACCTATCTCAGATGGGGCATGCAGACCTTCGCCAACGTGCGGCCGGTGCGCTACTCGAAGGGGTTTCGCAGCCCGCTGGCGCGGCCGGACGGAATCGACTTCGTGATCGTACGAGAAAATCTCGAGGACCTGTATCTCGGCCTCGAGGGCCCGCTCGAAGCGCTGGCTCCGCTGAAGCTGATGAGCAAGATCCTGCGCGCGCCGCTCGACACTTCCGAGCGCGGCATCTACGCAATCAAAGTGATCACCGAGCGCGCGACGCGGCGGGTGGCCGAGTTTGCGTGCCAGCTCGCGCTCAAGCGCAAGCGCGCCGGCGGAAAGGGCAAGCTCACCTGCACGTCGAAGTACAACATGCTGCGCGAATCCGACGGCCTGTTTCGCCGAGTCGTCGAGGAGACCGCCGCCAAATATCCTGAAATAAAGTACGAACAGTTTATCGTGGACGACTTTGCGCGACGGCTCGTGCAATCGCCGCACGATCTGGATGTGGTCGTAGCGCCGAATCTCTACGGCGACATCCTGTCCGACGCCGCCGCCGGCATTATCGGTGGGCTGGGCCTTGCGCCGAGCGGATGCTACGGCGCGGACTATGCCTACTTCGAATCGGTGCACGGCACCGCGCCCGACATCATGGGAATGGGAATCATCAATCCGTCCGCGACGATGCTGTCGGCGGCACTAATGCTCGACTACCTGGGATTCGCCGCGGAAGCGTCGCGCTTTGATGCCGCCGTACGCAAAGTGTACGCCGAGGGCCGAGTCCTGACGCCCGACCAGGGCGGCTCCGCAAAGACCTCGGAGTTCACGCGCGCCGTGGTCGCCAATCTGTGACTATCACGAAAATGCGGACATAATCGCTTCGTAGTATTGGATCGCGCCCGTAGGATCGGGATGGCCGACCGATGCGCGCCGGCAGACCTGGCAGTCGAGCCATCCAGGAACGAGACGGATGCATGCCTCGGTGCGCTGATCGACCACTTCATCCTCCGCCGCCAAATCCATCCCGATACTCCACAGCCATGGATCTGATTCGAACAATGCATTCTGTTCCTGGAACGGCGGCAGAATATAGGCGATCCGGTTGTTGGCGGCAGGGGTTTGATTGGCTTCGGCGGCGGAGGCTTTCAGCCACTGATCCGATTCTCTCCAGAATTGAAGGGCGAGGTCGCGCG
Organism: Binatus sp. (SeqCode); assembly: GCA_050736675.1. Taxonomy (GTDB): domain Bacteria; phylum Desulfobacterota; class Binatia; order Binatales; family Binataceae; genus Binatus. The sequence continues at coordinate 994 of JBOHWI010000535.1, read as the reverse complement.
GATCGCTGACTGCCGTTCGCAGCAGCAAGTCGGCGTTGGGAATGCCGCGAGCCCTGAGCAGGAACGGGAGGCCGTGCTCCTCGCTGTTTTCGCTGAGGATCGGATAGTAGCCGAGCAGGATGATCCGGCATTCGGGATCCGAAAACTTTGCGGTGACCGCCTGGAGCAGCAACTTCATGTCAGTGTAGCAAAACTGCTCGATCAGCGCGCTCAATTTGGCGGGCTGGGTGGTGGGATTCAGAATCACGCGGACGTCGACGTCGTTGATTCCACCGTTCATCAGAATCACGCGGACGGGCGACGGTTCCGCGTATTGATTGACCTGGTCGAAGATCGTCGGCCCCGCCGCGGGAATCTCGCCGGGCAACGTGGGCCAGGTCGAATTCACGCCGGCTCCGATGACCGCTCCCGAATGCGCGCGCATCGCAGGCTGCAGGCCCGGATAATTCCGCGACAACTGCTCGAATACAAGCCGATAAAACTTGTTACTGTCTTCGAGGCCCTGCCCCCACATGACGGAGTCGCCAAGCACCAGCATCACGGGCGGCTGCGTATTCGCGGACGGCGGATTGGTATTTTGCGGTGCACTACCCATGTGGCCAAGATCTCCTGTTTTGGACTGCGGGAACAGAGTAGTTCTCTGGCGAGATTGCGGCAATTGCAGGATCTGCCGGAGTCACCGTGGAAATTGCACATCTATAGAGTTAGATTCGACATTCTATGACCAAGGTGCATCTCGACACAGACTTGGGCGGCGATATTGACGACCTTTGCGCGTTGGCAATGTTGCTACGCTGGCCGGACGTCACACTCACCGGAATCACGGTCGTAGGTGACAGCAACGGCATAAGAACCGGCTATGCTCGCCATGTGCTCGGGCTCGAAGGCAGGACTGACATACCGGTCGCGGCGGGAGCGGATACTTCGCAGGGGGTCTATCGTTCCGAGTTGCCGCCGCAAGGCAGAAGATATTGGCCTGAGTCTGCGGTCCCTT
>JBOHWI010000534.1:0-4326 GCA_050736675.1 Binatus sp. (SeqCode) | reverse complement strand
CTCCGCAACCAGCAGGCGTCCGAGCGGTGACGGAATCACGCCGACGCGCGCCTGCGGACGCCGCAGGATTTTCATGGCGCGCTCGATGCGCGGCCGCGTCTGCCCGATCATCGCGTCGAGCACGCGGTCGTCGATCGGTGGACACTCGATTGTTGGTGACGAAGATCGATTAGTCTTCATGTGATTACCCTTCGAGCCGGAGTTTCTTCAGTGCCTGATACACGCTCGCGCGCGCGCTCTCAGCCGAGCAATTCAGCGCCGTGGCGATCTCCGCATATTCGAGGCCCGCGAACTTGCGCATCATCAGTGCCTGCCCCTGCTTGCCGGGCAGCCGCGCGATCGATCGCTTCAAATGAAGCGCGCCCTCGGGTCCGCCGCTGAGATGATGCGACGCACCGTGCGCGAGATCCGTGCCGTCCGCAGGCTCGCTCGAAATCACGCGCCCGCGGCGCATCCGGTCGCGCGCGCGGTTGCGGCACAGATTCGACGCGATTCGATAGATCCACGGCCGCAGTCCGTCTTCCGACTGCAGCGAGGGATAGGCGCGATAGGCGCGCAGCCAGGTCTCCTGGAACAGATCCATCGCGTCGTCGCGGTTGCCGGTCGAGCGCACGAGGAAGCGCATGATCTCGTGCTCCAGGCTTTTCACCGCGTCTTCGAACGGCGGCGGCAACTTGAGATTGAACGAAGGCATCGCGTGTCAGGCCAGTCCGGCTATCGAAATCACCAAGTACCATAGCGTGATCGATCCGAAAACCGCGCCGAGGATTTCCTCGAGACAGCACGCCTGCGCGAGCCTGACGCCGTCGCCGATCTCATGTCCCGCGACGGGTTGCGCAACTTCGGTGAACCGCGCTTCTTCCAGCTGGATTGATGGTGTCATCGTTCTGCTCCTGATACCTACAACCCCGCTCGACCCGACTTGTGAAGTGAACATGGTCCTGCAATCGGCGCGCTGCGTTTGACGACTGGCGCGATTCTGCGATCATCGTGCTGACAAGCGGAGGTCTATATGGATGCGACTGTCTGGATCGCGCTGTGGGCCGTATCGTTCCTGGCCAGTCATCTGATCATATCATCGTCCGCCGTGCGCGCTCGATTGATCGGCGCAGTCGGCGAGCAGCCCCATCGCGGCATCTATTCGCACGTCGCGTTCGCGACTCTTGGGCCATTGATCTACGAATTCGCGCGCCACAAGCACGCCGGCTCCTTGCTCTGGTACCTGCGGGCGGTCGCGCCGATACGATGGCTCGCGTGGCTGCTGATGCTGGCGGCGCTCATCCTGTTTGTCGGGAGTTTCATCAATCCGAACCCGGGAGTAGCCCGCGCGGAGGGGGTGCTTGAGCCTCACGGCATCCTAAAGGTCACGCGGCACCCGGGATTCGTTGCATTCAGCCTGTTCGGAATCGCGCACATACTGATGAACGGATGGGCGGGCGACGTGATCTTCTTCGGGCTGTTCCCGGCGCTCGGAATTATCGGAGGGATGCATCAGGACGGGCGCAAGCTTGGCGAGCTTGGCGATCGCTATCGCGAGTTCGTCGGGAAGACCTTGTTCGTGCCGTTCGCGGCGCTAATCGGCGGACGCGTCCGATGGGCCAGCGGCGATATGCCGTGGGCGGCAATTGGCGCAGGCGTGGTGCTGACGGCTGCGCTCGTTGGGCTGCATCCGATCCTCTTCGGCGGCCATCCGCTGGGCTAGGCGGCGGCAGTCGGCGGCAGCCTGAACACACGGGCGGCGTTCGCGACCACCTGCGCGCCGAGCGCGGCGGCGTCGACGCGGCGGAGATTCGCCAGCATCTCGAGCGTGCGCGTAACGTGGGCGGGCTCGTTGCGCATCCCGCGATACGGCTCGGGCGCGAGATACGGTGAATCCGTCTCGACCATCACGCGGTCGTCGGGAACGATCGAGGCGGCCTCGCGAATCGGCGCGGAGTTCTTGAACGTTATGATTCCGGAGAAGGAGATGCAGAAGCCGAGTGCGAGGAATTTGCGCGCCGCGTCGGCGTCACCGGTGAAGCAATGAATCACGCCGCCACGCGGCGGAATCCCGGTTTCGCGCACGATTTCCACCAGGCGTTGCTCGGCGTCGCGGCAATGAATCACGATTGGCAGGTCGAGCTCGGCGGCGAGCGCAAGATGCGCGCGCAGTGACGCTTCCTGCGCTTCGCGCGGCGAGTGCATGTAGTGGAAATCGAGTCCGCTCTCGCCGATCGCGACGACTTTCTTCGCTGCGGCCAGGTCGCGCAACTGTGCCATTCGTTCCGCCGTGCAATCCTTGGCGTCATGCGGATGCACGCCGACGACGGCGAACACATTGTCGTGATGCTCTGCGATTTCGACAGTTAATCGATCATTCTCGATCGCGCCGATCGCGCCGACCGAGATTATCTGGACGACGCCGGCCGCGGTCGCCCGCGCGATGACTGCTTCGACGTCACTGCGGAACTTTGCATCCGCGAGATGGCAATGCGTATCGACGACCATCAAGGGCGGGCTTTCTTGTCGATGCGCGGGAACAGCGGCGTCGTCGGATTCACGCGATGCCCCGGCTTGATGCCTTCGCCATAGGGCGCCCGCGCCACCTTCTCATCGACGTTGAGCAGGGCGAGAATTTTTTTCGACGCGACCGGCATAAACGGTTCCAGCGTGTCGCCGACGACGCGTAGTCCCTCGACCAGGTTGGCCAGGATTTGTGCGACGCGCGGCAGCTTGTCGGCATCTTTGGCGAGCGTAAACGGCGCGGTCGCGACGATGTACTTGTTGGCGGCGTCGAGCGCCTGCCAGACAGTTTCCAGAGCGCGATTGAACGCAAGCTCTTCGGCCAGCGGCGCGACGCGCGACGGAATCGAGGCGAAGGTCTTGCCAAGCGCGACGTCGAGCGGGTCGTTGCCGGCGCCGGGTGCCGCGGTGATAGTGCCCTCGAAGTAGCGCGCCGCCATCGAGAGCACGCGGCTGGTCAGATTGCCCAGGTCGTTGGCCAAGTCCGAGTTGTAGCGATCGATCACCCGCTCCTCGGTGAAGTCGCCGTCGAGGCCGTAGGTGAATTCGCGCAGGATGAAGAAGCGCAGCACGTCGGGGCCGATATTTTTCTGGTAGGCGACGGGGTCCTGGTTGCTGCCCGAGCTCTTGGCCATTTTCGCGCCGCCGAAATTCAGAAAACCGTGGACGTTGAGATGACGGTAGAGCGGCAAGCCGACCGACAGCAGCATCGCAGGCCAGTAGGTCGCGTGCGTCTTGAGGATGTCCTTGCCGATAAAGTGCTCGGTGACGGGCAGAATCGCCTTCAGTGACTCGTCGTCGGTGTTTGGCAGCTCGCTGAGGTAGGCCCAGAACGCGTCGTACCAGACGTAGGTCACGTACTTGTCGTCGAACGGCATCGTGATGCCCCAGTCGAGCCGCGCTTTGGGCCGCGAGATGCACAGATCTTCGAGCGGCTCGTCGAGCATCCGCAGCGCCTCGTTGCGATAGCGCTCGGGGCGGATGAAGTCGGGATTCTTCTCGATATGGCCGCGAATCGTCCCGCGATACTTCTCGAGCTTCAGGAAATAGTTGCCCTCCTTGATGTGCTCGACGACGGTGTTATGCACCGGGCAGATGTTACCGGGCAGCAGTTCCTTCTCTGTATAGAAGCGCTCGCATCCGACGCAGTAGAGGCCTTCGTAGTCCTTGAAGTAGATGTCGCCGGATTCGTAGCTGCGCGCCAGCATCTTCTGCACGAACGCCTGATGCACGGGGTCGGTGGTGCGGACGAAAAAGTCGTAGCTGATGTCCAGCCCGGCCCATCCTTCGCGAAACAGCGCGCTAATCTTGTCGGCAAACGCTTTCGGATGAAGTCCGGCGGCTTCGGCCGCGCGCCGGTTCTTGTCGCCATGCTCGTCGGTGCCGGTGACGAACGTGACGTTGGCGGCGCCGAGCTTGCGGCGCTGATAACGCGCGAACGCGTCGGTCGCCAGCACTTCGTACGCGTGGCCGACGTGCGGCGGCCCGTTGCTGTAGATGATCGCAGTCGTGATGTGGATGCGGGTGCCCATCAGGACACCGAGAATAGCGGGAGACTTGGTGTCGCGCGACTGGTGTAGTCACTTTCTGGATTGACTGTACTTCTTGAGTGCGTCAACAGCGGGCCCGCATCATTTCTCGATGAATTTGGCCGCTTTTGCTACACGATGTTGACAGTCGGCAGCTACCGTGCGAAAGTTCTGCGGAGGACACCAGAGCTAGTTGAGCTGGTGGCAATTTGCCAGCGCGGTCGGAGCAGGCCGCGGGGAGGGGTCCATGGCAGGTTCAAATCGGCGCTTTACGTTCGCGGCGATACTGTTGCCG
>JBOHWI010000533.1:0-3012 GCA_050736675.1 Binatus sp. (SeqCode) | reverse complement strand
TCACTGGGTGCAGGGGTCACCCCTGCCGAGGAAGCGTGAAACCAGCGCGGTTTCACATTCAATAAAGTGATCTACGCTTCCGATCCTATGAACTCACCGGCGTAACTTCCTGCCCGTCCCTCAGCGTAGGCGCCGGCACCACGATAACCGTCTCGCCGCCGCTGAGCCCCTGCCGCACCTCGACGCCGTCCTGGAACTCGTGCCCGACGACGATCGGCGTCTTGCGTATCGTATCGCCGCGCACGACCCACACCGAATCGGCGCTGCCCTCGGTCACGATCGCTTTCTTCGGCACCAGCACCATCGGCGCGGCGGCGGTCTGCGTCACGATCGACTGGAACGTAACTTTGGCGCTCATTTCCGGCTTGATAATTCTGAGATCCGGCTGCAGGATTTTGACCTCGACCTTCACCGTGCCTTTCTGCCGGTCGGCCTCCGGATAAATCTTCACCACTTGCGCCGGAAACGGATTGTCGGGATACGCGTCCAGGATCACCGTCGCCGGCGTGCCCATTTTGACCTTGGCGATATCGCTCTCGTTGATATCGACCTCGCAGCGCAGGTCGCTCAGGTCCGCCAGCTGCGCGATATCGGTGGCGCCGCCACCGGCCTGTATTTCACCGCCGTAATTTATGGTGTCGCCCAGTTCGCGATATTTCTGCAGCACCACGCCGTTGATTGGCGACGTGATCACGGTCTGGCTCACGTTGAATTTCGCGAACTCGATCTCGCCGTCGGCCTTCTTGAGATTCGCCTCCGCCACCGCGAGCTGATTCTCCGCATCGTCGAGCGAATCCTTCGATTCCACGCCCTGCTGGTACAGCGTGCGCAGGCGCTGGTAGCGCGCCGTTTTCAGGACCACGTCGGCCCTGGCCAGGTCGCGGTCCGCGTAGGCCTGTTTCAGTTGCGCTTCATAGTCGCGGTCGTCGATCCGGGCCAGCAGGTCGCCCTTCTTGATATGCTGGCCTTCCTCGATCGGCTCTTCGACAATCTGGCCGAGGATCTTGGTGCCGATCACGATGTACTTGTGCTCCGTCACGATGTACCCGCTGCCGGTCAGGACGGTGCCCGCCTGTCCCGCCGCTTTCACCGCGACGATTGCGGTTTGCACTTCGGGAGGTCGGCCAAGCGTGCGCTGGTAGACGACGTATCCCGCCGCTCCGACCACGCCGACAATCGCGAGCACGATCGCGGCCGGTATCAACCGGCTCGGCTTCTTCGGCTCAGAGGCGCGCGCAATCCTGAGCGACTCGAGCTCGCGGATATTCGGTCCTCTTGGTGCTTCGGTGGACAAGGTTTCAGACGCTCCTCAAAGCATCGACCACCGGCATTTTCATCGCCTGCCGCGCCGGCAGCCAGCCGCCGACCACCCCCATCACCGCGGCGAAGATCATCGCCTCGATCACGATTGCCAAGGTGACGCGGAAGCTGAACGCCAGCGTCGAGAACGTGACAAAGTTGCCAAAGGTCGTCGACAGCCCGTTAATCGGCATCGCGAGCAGGACTCCAAACACGCCCGCCGCCACCGCCAGCACCAGCGACTCGAGCAGGAACGACGTCATCACCGCGATCGGCGCGAAGCCGAGCGCGCGCAGTGTGCCGATTTCCGTGGTTCGCGACGAGACCGCCGCGTACATCGTGTTCATCGCGCCAAATATCGCGCCCACCGCCATGATCACCGCGACGATCATCCCGAGCACCCGCATCTGGTTGGCTACCACCGCCTGATCCTTGTAATAGGCCGCCTCGCTCTCGGCTTGCAGGTTGATTCGCGGGTCGTCAGCAATCCGCCTGATCAGCGCGGCGGCGTCCGCCCCCGGCGCGAGCTTCAGGCGCACGTCGGCATAGTAGGCGCCGCGCTGCGCATCGTCCTGCACATTGTGGATATCGCCCCACACCTCGGACTCGAACGATCCGCCCGCGTCCGACATGATCCCGACCACCTTCCAGTTGCCGCGCCCGAAGCGCAGCGTCGAGCCGAGCTGCATGTTCGCGTAATGCCCCTGCAGGCCTTTGCCGACGACCACTTCATTGACCGAGGGGTTGAACATCCGGCCTTCGATAATTTTCACCTTGGGATGCACTTTCAGCGCGATCGGCAGAACGCCGCGCACCACGATATTGTCGCGCCCGCCGCCGGTTCGTTCCATCAGCGCCTGCACCGGCAGCTCCGGCGACGCATCGACCTCGCCGTCGGGCTCGCGCCGAATCTGCGGCAGGAATTTCATCGCGTCGAACCGGTCGAGCTGGATCGCCGAGTAGGTCTCGGTGGTCGCGCCCTTGCGCAGGACGATAACGTTGTCCGGGTCGCCGGTGTCGGAGATCGCCGAGTTGAGTCCCGCCACCAGCGCCATGACGATCACGAACACGCACACCACCAGTGCGATTCCGCCGCCCGTCATCGCGGTCGAGACGCGCCGCACCAGCAGCGAGCGCACGTTGTATTTCAGCGGTATCGCCATCTCACGCAACCGTCCTCAGCGCGTCGACGATGTTGCGGCGCGCCGCGGAGCGCGCCGGCACCATCGCACTAAACACTCCAATCAGCGCCGCCACCACCAGCGTCTCGGCCAGGATCGCCGGCGGCATCCGGATCGATCCAAGCGGCCCACCCATGTTGCCTACCGAAAAAATTTTCAGCACGACATACGCCGAGCCGCAGCCGATGATCCCACCGATCAAGCCGATGATCAGCGACTCGGCCAGCAGCAGCGACAGGATCGTGCGCGCCGGAAAGCCCATCGAGCGCATCACCGCAATCTCGCCGCGCCGCTCGCGGATCGACATTGCCGCCGTATTCGCCGCCACCAGTCCTATCGTCAGCACCACGATAAATCCCAACAACTCCGCCATCCTGAAAAACGTGCGGTACTGCTCCATGAAGCCGCCGATAAACGACGCCTCGGATTCCGACAGCGTCTCGGCCGACGAGTTGGCAAAGCCTTCGTCGATCGCTGCGATCACCTGCGGCACATTCTCCGGCTTGTCGACCTTGACCCAGATGTTATCGAC
>JBOHWI010000532.1:0-15061 GCA_050736675.1 Binatus sp. (SeqCode) | reverse complement strand
AACCGGGAGGGCTGGCGGGCGCTGCGGATGCTTGCGGTCGAAAACGACACGACATTGCAGGCAATCGCCATCGAGGCCCTGAACGACCTGCTCAGGAAATACAGCAAGCCCACCGTGATCGAGAACCCGCGGCTTAAATAACGCACTCACGGGCTTGGGCTGCCTTGGGAAAACTCTCGTGGAATTCCGCAATCCAATCCCGCGCCTCTCGAAGGCCGACACGCCTCACCAATGTGCTGGTCGGATTCGGCGTAGCAGTCGCCACGCAGGTTGCGATCTTCCCGCTCTTCGGGCTGCGCACCACGCTGGCTGAGAACCTTGCGATAACGCCATCTTCAAAGTTGTGTCGATCACCCGGTCGTACTGCCTGTGAAGGATGTTCGAGCGGATTCGGGTCCGTGTGGAAGCAGCAACGCCGCCGAACTTCGACATGTCGGCGGCGCCTTGACGGCCTGTTCAAGCGATCCGGTAGACCCGACCGCGCCTCTCGATCTTCTCTGAGATCACGTCCAGGCCGAGTTTCTTCTTGAGTGCCCCGGCGATGGCGCCCCGGACGGTATGCGCCTGCCAGCCGAATTTTTCACCGATTTCCTCGATGCTGGCGCCTTTGCGGCGCTTCAGCATGGCGACCAGCTGGGCCTGTTTGGTGTCGGCGCGGCCCCTGCGTACCGTTGCGGGCAAGCTGAGGGCAGGCTCGGTGTCGTGGGCATCGGCCGCCGCCGGTGACGGCTCGATGCCGAGGGCGGCGAAGGCGGCGTCGGTGGCAACCAAGGTCACGCCGTGTTTGTCGCCGGTTTCACGCCAGAACGGCTTGCCTCGCTTCGCCTCGACCTCCTCGATCAGTCCCTTTGCGATTAGGCTGCCCACCACCTTGGCGGCGGCCCCGCCCCTGAGGCGATCGGGCAGTGGCAGGACGAGACGATCCGCGCGCCGCCAGGCGGCGGTCAGGATCACATGCTGGGTATCGGAAAGATTGGTCACGATGGTGTCTCCCGCGTGGGTACGCCCCAACATTGGTGGCGCTGCTGCCACCCCAAGCCCCGCCGGGAATCCCGGTCGGGGCGTTGCGGAGGCGTGGGCGGGAGTCAGCCGGCGGATTCGGCCTGGATCTCGAAGTGGGTCACGAAGCCGGTGAGGTAGGGCAGCCCGCAGGGAATGCCCGTGTCGCGTTCAGTCTTGCGGCTGATCCACCAGTCCAGCCAACGAGCCGCCGCCGCTTTGATCGCCGCATCCAGCAGCAGCCCGCGCCCCAGTTCGTCGGCGACCTCGTCAGCGAAATGCCGCCCGTGCCGGCTGTCGAGGAAATCGCGCACCGCCGCGGCGGGGCAGCCCGTGGCGACGGCAATGGCGGACAAAGCCTGATTCCAGGCGTCAGCGGGCTCGGCATGGTACCGAATCGTTCCGAAGAATCCCCAGGCGGGGTTGGCAGTCTGAGGAGTGGTCATGGCTGCCTCCCAAGCTTGATGATGCGTCCATAAAGGCTCAGCTCCCGGCCGTAGTCAAGCGATTAAGTAGATGAATTCATTGTATTTTGTTCCCGTGCGAACGGGCCTGGAGATCTGTCATGGCGGGGCGCAAGCCGTTGCCCACTCACCTCAAGCTGGTCAAGGGGACCGCCCGGCCGCATCGCCTGAACAAGGACGAGCCGAAACCCGCCGTCTCGGTGCCCGAGCCTCCGGCGCATCTCGACGAGTGGGCGAGGGCCAAGTTCGCCGCCATGGCCGAGATGCTGGCCCGGCACGGGGTGATGACCGAGCTCGATGCCGAGGCGCTCGCCCGCTACGCGGTGGTGTGGTGCCGCTGGCTCGAGGCCGAGGCTGAGGTCAAGCGCCGTGGCCCTGTGGTCAAGACCGAGGGCGGCAATATTATCCAGAATCCGTTCCTGGCCGTCGTCAACAAGTGCCTCGCCCAGATGGCGCAGATCGAATCCGAGTTTGGCCTGACGCCTTCGAGCCGCTCGCGCATCCGCATGGCCGAACCGGCCGATCTGACCGACCCCTTCGAGGATTATCTCAACCGTGGCAAGGATGTGTAAAGCCAAGACCCCGGCCTGTCCCGCCGAGACTTACGCGCGTGCAGTGGCCGAGGGGCGGGTCGCCGCCGGCCGGCTGGTGAATCTCGCCTGTCGGCGGCACCTCGACGATTTGGTTTCGGCCAAGCGCCGAGGGCTCGTCTGGGATGCCGCTGCCGCTCGCCACGCCATCGCTTTCTTCGGGCATCTCCGCCATTCGTCCGGAGAATGGGCCAATCAGCCCTTCGCACTCCAACCCTGGCAGGGCTTCGTCATCGGCGCGCTCTTCGGCTGGAAGCGCGCGGACGGTTTGCGGCAATTTCGTACCGCCTATGTCGAGGTGGCGCGGAAAAACGGCAAGTCGGTGATGCTGGCCGGTACCGCACTCTATGCCCTCATCGCCGATGGCGAGCCAGGATCGTATGTCTATGCCGCGGCCACGACCCGCGATCAGGCCCGCATCGTCTTCGGCGAGGCCGAGCGCATGGTCGATGCCAGCCCGGCGCTGCGGGCGCGGGTGACGCGAACGGTGAACAACCTTGCCGTGCTGGCGACCTCGTCCTGGTTCCGGCCGCTCTCAGCCGACGCCTCGAAGATGGATGGCCTCAACGTCCATTTCGCCGCCGTCGACGAGGTCCACGAACACCCGAGCCCGGACATCATCCAAAAGCTGAACACTGCGACCGGTGCGCGGCGGCAGCCTCTGATCTTCGAGATCACCACCGCAGGGCACGACCGGCATTCGGTCTGCCGGCAGCACCACGAGTTCTCGGTCAAGGCTTTGGAAGGCACCATCCCGGCCGAAACATCGGACAGCTGGTTCGCGTATATCGCCACCACCGATGCCGGCGACGACTGGATCGATCCGGCGGTCTGGATCAAGGCCAATCCGAGCCTCGGCGTCACCATCAAGGCGGAGGATCTGAAGCGCCAGATCGACGAAGTGCGCGAGATGCCGGCGCAGCAGAACGCGATCCGCCGGTTGCGCCTCAACGAGTGGACCGAGCAGGTCACCCGCTGGATCGACATGGAGGTCTGGGCTGATGCCGCCGCTCCGATCGACGAGCAGGAACTGGCCGGAAGACGCTGCTATGCCGGGCTCGATCTGGCTCGCGTCAACGACTTGTCCTCGCTGGCGCTGGTCTTCCCGCCGGAACGGCTGGGTGAGAAGGCCAAGGTGATCTGGCGGCACTGGTGCCCGGAAAACGACATCCTCCGCCGGTCGCGCCGGGACCGCGCGCCCTACACGGTTTGGCGCGATCAGGGATGGCTCGTGGCCACCGAGGGCAACACGACGGATTTCAAATTCATTGAAGCGGAGATCCTGGAGCTGGCGTCGCGCTTCGACATCACCGAGCTTGCCTTCGACCGGACCTTCGCCGGCGAGATTGTTCGGAACCTTCAGGACCATGGGGTCGGCATTGTCGAGTTCGGCCAGGGGTTCCTCAGCATGGGGCCGGCCTCGGCGGAGTTCATGCGCCTACTCGTCGGACGCGAGAAACAGCATGGCGGCAACCCGATCGCGACCTGGTGCGCGTCGAATGTCACCGTCCGCCGGGATCCAGCGGGCAACGAGAAGCCGGACAAGGAACGCTCGACCGAGAAGATCGATGCGATCGTTGCGGCGATCATGGCAGTCGGGCGGATACAGGCCGGTGGCCAAGGGGAGCGGTCCGTCTACGAAGACCGCGATCTACTCGTTATTAATTTCTGAAGGATCGGTGGATGGGCTTCTGGTCCCGACTGACATCGGCCAGGCGGAAGTCGGTTCGGAAACGTTGGCGGGCAGGCAAGCGTCTCCGCCACCGCGCACACCGGCAAGGTTCGCAATGACGACCCCGCCGATTGGCGAGAGGCCTTGGCTTTGTTCCCGAAAGAGGCCGCCTACGCCTGGCGCTCAGGCGTCCGATCGCGGATCGTGGCGGAGACTCGTGAGACATGCGGGTTCAAGATCACGACAAAGGTCATCTGGGCCAAGCCGCGCGGAAAAGTGTTCCCATCATCAATTGACCTCGCCGCATAGTCAGGCACCAATCGCGACAGCGAAGAGCGCCAGAAACCGAATTCAAACCAAAATTGCGATGGCACCGTGACTTGAGCAGATTCGCTATTTTCAATTTCCGACCTCTGCCCGGGGACCGACTCATACATTGTCACTCGTTACGGCTGGCCCTGCCCGCAAAGTGACGGGCGCCCGCCACGCCATGAGCCTGATTTCGGCGATCACGTCGCGTGGCCACATGCGGTTCATGATCAAGGAAAGCGGTGGTTTCAACGCCGCTGTCTTGATCGCGATTTGAAGCGCCTCGTTGCCCGCGCAATGCGCACGATCTTTCTCATCGTCGATCGCGGCCCCGTGCATCGCGCTAAGAAAGCCGCGGCGTTCGTTGAAACTCTCGGCGGAAAATTACGGCTTTATTTTCTGCCTCCCAATTCGCCGGATCGCAATCCCTACGAGTCGGTGTGGAAACATCTGAAACCGGATACCGTCGGCCGCATGGCCATCACCGGTAAGGACGACTTCAATCGCAAGGTTCGATCGTCCATGCGCCAACTGCAAAACGACCCCGAAAAAATCCGCGCGTTCTACCGGAACCCCTCACTCAAATACGCCGCATGAGTGTGACGCTACTTATGGATTGATTAATAACGTATCAATCTGGTCTCACATCGCTTCGGCCGCAGCCGCCTTCCGCAGGGATCCCGGCAATACGACCGGCGACGCATCTCTCCGCGGCTGTCTTTATCAGAGCAGCAGCGAGAGTTGGGGGCGCTCCGTCGCCTGCGCCTGCGTCAAGGACGACAGCGAGATCCCTAGCAGGCGCACCCCTTTTCTCGGTGGCTGGAGCGGTTTGAGTAAGTCGAGGCTCAGACGTTCAAGGTCCGCGAGACTGTCGATCGCGTCGGCGGCGGACTTGCTTCGGGTGATCTGCTGAAAGTCGGCGAACTTCACCTTCAGCGTCAAAGTCCGCCCTCGGATGCCGGTCGCCTGGCAACGCCGCCAGACCTTGGCGATGATTGGCTCCAGCACTTCGCGCATCGGCCCGAATTCGTGCAGGTCCTGCGCGAAGGTGTTCTCGGCCCCAACCGACTTGCGGATGCGGCCTGCATGGACCGGCCGTTCGTCAACGCCGCGCGCGATCCAGTAATAGTAGGGACCGGACTTGCCGAAGTGCTGCTGAAGGAAAGGCAAGGTCTGCGCCCGCAGATCGAGCCCGGTCTCGATCCCGAGCCGATGCATTTTTGTTGTCGTCGCCGGTCCAACGCCATGGAACTTGGCAACCGGCAACGTCTCAACAAAGGCTGGCCCTATCTTCGGGGTGATGACGAAGAGGCCATCGGGCTTGCGATGATCTGAGGCGAGCTTCGCCAGGAATTTGTTGTAGCTGACCCCTGCCGAGGCCGTCAGTTTCGTTTCGAGTGTTATCTTCGCTCTGATGTCGGCGGCGATCTGTGTCGCTGACGCGATGCCTTTCAGGTTCTCGGTGACATCGAGATAGGCCTCATCGAGCGACAACGGCTCGATGATTGGCGTATAACCGGCGAATATCTCGCGGATCTGGAGCGATAACGCCCTGTAGACGTCGAACCGTGGCGTCACGAAGATCAGGTCTGGGCACCTGCGCTTTGCCGTCACTGACGGCATTGCTGAGCGCACCCCGAACGCCCTGGCCTCATAGCTCGCGGCCGCGACGACGCCCCGCTCGCGAGAGCCGCCGACGGCGACAGGCTTGCCACGCAACTCCGGATTGTCGCGCTGCTCAACGGAGGCGAAAAACGCATCCATGTCGATATGGATGATCTTGCGTTGGCGCACGGGACCAGCCTGGGCATCCCGATCCGGCAATTCGGGCTCGATCGTTTTCCGGTCTCTAACAGTGTCCGGCGGGGGCATGACGTTCAGGCCGCAAGGCCTCCCTCGTCTTTCTTCCCGCCCCGGGCGACGATCATCAAAGCATCATCGGGCAGGGGCCGCTGAAGCTTCAGTGCTTCCGCGGGCGGAGCCATCATCCAAGTGTCGATTTCCGCGCGCGTCGTCAAAATGACGGGCATCGCTTTGGCGTGGATGGCTCCGACCACCTTGTTTGGCTCCGTTGTCAAGAACGCGAAAATGTCGTTCGCCGTCTCGCCTTCCTTCACCTTTCGGACGGAGGTCCAGCGTGTCCAGACGCCCGCAAAGAAAGCAAGCAGCCGCGTCTCGCCGAATGCGAACCAGACTGGAGGGTGTGTGCAGTCCGGCAGCGTGTCGTTCTCGGAGAAGCTGGTGAAAGGCACGACACACCGGCTCTCAACCCCAAGCCAGCGTCTCCAGTGCGGGGATTTCACATTGCGGACATTGGTGACACCCGGATCGGAGTTCTTCCCCTTGAGAGCGAACAACGGTGATGGCATGCCCCAGCGTGCCATCGTTAGCGCTCGGCCGTCGAGTTGATTGCGCACGATCGGAGCCGCGTAATCCGGGAAGATGCCAGGGAGAGGCGGGAGATTCCCCGTCTTGTCGCGCATGGCGCCCGCCAATTCGCGGATCGCCTGTTGGCCTTTCGTTAACGAATACAAGTTGCACAAAGGCCGGCCTCCTCATCGCCACATGCGGCGCATGCGGGCGCCGACATCGACGCGCACGCCTTGGCTTAGCCCCCGCACCCCCGCCGATCCGGAGGTGATCACCGGCCACGCCGTCTTGTTGAAAAGGTTCAACAGCCCGTCCGGAATGAAGCGCGCCCTTGAGGCGCAAACATGCCGGTCCCCCTGCGCGTTCTAGCCATGCGTGAAGAGCGCTGCGGGACGATGAGATGCAAATCGTCCTTGGCGCGCGTCATCGCGACATACAGCAGGCGGCGCTCTTCCGACGGCTCGTCTCTGTTCGGAATTGAGCTTTTCGAGATAGGCGACGGACATGGACCGGGAATCGTTCACGAGATGATTGCTCAAAAGTACCATGTTTCTCGGTTTGTTCGCAACGCACCCCTTAGATCGCCTCAAATGAGGGGGCGTCAAACGCCGCTGCTGTAGTGCCAGAACTTTGATTGGCTGATAGCCGGGGGGTCGCGCTCAAATGTACCCGCACCGTCACGTTCCTGGTTTGCCGGCAGTGACAAAGCCGTTTTGTGGGCTTCCAGTTCAAGTTGGAGATCCGCGACCAGAGCGAGGACGTTTGACCTTCCGCGCTGCCGGGATCGAAGGCGAAATTGACGCCATCCGGCAGGGAGGCCCCACTTTCCGGATCGCGGCCCCGTTGAAAGCGCGTGGAAGGGATCGTCTGATATAATTTGCTCGTCGGCTTCCAGCAAAGGCATGGAGTCTTGAAGTCCGTCGCCCGCCCCGCTCCTTCCCGTGAAACGCTCGTCGGCTCCGTCGAGCGGGCGACCTATCACAACGAGGAGAATGGCTTCGCGGTCCTGAAGGTGAAGGCGCGCGGGCAACGCGATCTCGTCGTGGTCGTCGGCCATGCAGCTTCGATATCGGCGGGCGAATTCATTCATGCTGTCGGCGTCTGGTTCACCGATCGCACGCATGGCCTTCAATTCACGGCCGATATGCTCAAGACGACCCCGCCGACGACGGCCGAAGGCATCGAGAAATACCTCGGCTCCGGGATGGTTCGTAGCATCGGTCCCAAGCTCGCCAAATGGATCGTCGGCGTGTTCGGCGAAGCGACCATCGAATTCATCGAGGCCGGTCCCGAAAAACTGAGGGAGGTTCCCGGCATTGGCGAATTCCGCGCCGGGAAGATCGCCGCGAGCTGGGCCGAGCAGAAGGCTGTTCGCGATATTATGATTTTCCGGCATTCCCACGGCGTCGGAACGTCGCGGGCGGTGCGCATCTTCAAGACCTATAGCCATGACGCGATTCAGGTGATGACCGAGGATCCATATCGGCTCGCCCGCGACATTACAGGCATCGGCTTTCGGACAGCCGACGCGATCGCCATGAAAATGGGCGTGACCCGCGAGGCGCCGCAGCGCGTTCGGGCCGGGATTTCGTTCGCACTGCAGAGGCGACCGACGAGGGCCATTGCGGGCTTCCCGTCGAGACGCTCGTCGAGCTCGCGGCCAAGCTTATAAATCGCGGAGGCAAAGTGTACCACTGATCCGGCTTGGCGCTGCGGTTTGAAAGCGGCGCAAAAGTGTACCGGTCCTGCTAGGCCGTCTCGATGCCGCCGATCGGCATGGAGGGGCGGGAAGGATGTTCGCAGTGGAACTTTATGCCAAGATCAGACGATCGGTGATGGTTGACGGGCTGAGCCGCAGGGAAGCGGCGAAGCGGTTTGGCGTTCACCGGAACACGATCACAAAGATGCTTCAGTTTTCGATTCCGCCCGGTTACCGGCGACGTGAACGGCCGGCATCCAAGAAGCTTGGGCCGTACATGGCGTGGATCGACGCCATCCTTGAAGGTGACCGCAGCGTTCACAAGAAGCAGCGGCACACCGCGCATCGGATTTTCGAGCGACTGCGGGACGAACGCGGATTTTCCGGCGGATATACGATTGTGCGTGAGTACGTGGCACGGACAACGCTGCGCATCCGTGAGACGTTCGTGCCATTGAACCATCGCCCCGGCCATGCCCAGGCACATTTTGTCTCCGCCGTTGACACCCCTCGAATGAGCGGCCAGTTCTGGAACGGGACAAGACAGCTTAGCAGGATTTTCATTTCGAACTGCCGATCCAACCCGCCGAGATCTTCGGCGCGGGACTCAAGGAGATCGGCCACGCAGCCGAGGATGTCGCTATTCGCTAAGCGACCGATGAGGAGGACGGAAATCTTCAGCGTGCTGCGTGCCGTCTCGGCGTCACAGATCGGGCGCTACAGCTCCGGCGCGCGAATCGACGGCAAATGAGCGGCGCGAAATGACCTCAAAACGTTGCTGAGGCGTCGCCTTCCACCGCGTCAGCCGTGGAGTGGTCCACACTGTCAGGGGCGCCGGAGAGCCGGGCCTTTGCCGAGGTCGTGCAAAAGCCCAGCAAGCCGCGCAGCATTCGCGGTGCCAAAGGCCGCCGCGAACCGGCTCGGCTGCAACTTGCCGGCCAATACGCGAGCCTTCGAAACCTTCCTCACTGATCTCGAACCAATGCTATCGGAATTCATCGGCGCCCACCCCGCTGTCTAGCTAACCCCGACCTGCCCGCCGTCCGCTGTGCCATCCGGCAGTTCATGGAGGAGCAGGCGCCGTCCAACTTCTCCAAGGAACGCTGGAAAGCGTCCTATGATCCAGCGCGAAAAGTAACCTATTGTTCCTGGTTCCTGGGCACGCTCGTGTATTTCCTCGACAAACTGGACTTCAGATCTTTAGTCCCGCCCCCCGTCGAACCAGAGGCTCTGGTCTTCATCTCTCTGCATAACCAACTCGGCATTGTCCGGCGCGCGACGCGCCGATGTCACTGGCTTTGGTGTGCCGGAGCATCACGGCAGTGCGGCAACCAACCTCAACAAGCGGGTGATTCGGGAGATGTCGATATGGGACGAATGTCTGATCTCACGGCACGAGATCCATGATACGCGTTTGGCACATTCCCGGTTATCTGGGGAATGCCGGATTGAATGTGGGCATCATAATTTTCATGGCGACAGGAGGGAGTCGTGGCGGACGAACATCAAGCGCGTGCCCAGTCACAACCCACCCTCCCCGGCTCGGCCCCAAACCCGATACAAGGCACGCCACGTTCCGATCCCAAGGCGGAAAAGCCCCTCGACGACTTCGCCGAACGGGCTTCGCAAGATGCTTTCGTCCCCAAGCTGCCCGAGGTGACGCTGCCGAAATCCGGCGGTGCGATCCGCGGTCTCGGCGAGAAATTCTCGGTTGCATCGGCGACCGGCACCGCCAATCTGTCCGTGCCGTTGCCGCTCGGCGCGGCGCGGATGACGCCGCAACTGGCGCTCGCCTACGATTCCGGCGCGGGCAATGGCACGTTCGGTTTCGGCTGGAGCATGGGCACCCCGACCGTACGGCGCAAGACCGACAAGGGACTGCCGCAATACGACGATGTCGGCGAATCCGACGTCTACATCCTTTCCGGCACAGAGGATCTGGTGCCGATTCTCGACGCCAAGGGCGCGCGGACGGTAATCCCCCGCAAAGTCTTCGGCGTGGATTACCAGATCGCCTATTACCGCCCGCGCATCGAGGGGCTGTTCTCCCGAATCGAGCTCTGGCGGGCGACGCAAACCGGCGTGGTGCACTGGCGCACGATCACCCGCGACAACGTCGTCACGATATTCGGTGATAGTACGGACAGCCGTGTCGCCGATCCCGCCGATGCCAGCCGCATCTTCGAATGGCGCATCAGCCGGACCTTCGACGACAAGGGCAACGCGGTCTTCTACGTCTACGGCCAGGAGGACAGCGCCGGGCTCAGTCTGGCCTCGGCGCACGAGGCCAACCGGACGCCGGCTGTGCGCAACACCCAGACCTATCTGCGCAAGGTGCTTTACGGCAACCGCACGCCGTATTTCGTCGATTTCACCGCCGAGGCTGAGCCGGCAGCCCCTGCTGCGGCGGACTGGATGTTCGCGGTCAGTCTCGACTACGGCGACCACGGCAATGACGGTGTTGACCCCAACGGGGTTTGGACCTCTCGACCCGATCCCTTTTCGGTTTATCGGTCCGGTTTCGAAGTCCGCACCTACCGCCGCGTTCAGCGTCTGTTATTCTTCAACAACTTTCCTGGGGAGGCCAGCATCGGCGCCTATGGTCTGGTGCGCTCGGTCGATCTGACCTACTCCGACCAACTCGCCCCGCCCGATCCGCAGGCGCCGGTCTACACCTTCCTGGCCTCACTGGCCCAGACCGGCTACCGCACCGACGCGCAAGGCCGGCACAGCAGGAGCCTGCCGCTGCTCGAATTCGATTACAGCCAACCAAATCTCGACCCCACCATCCGCACCGCCGATCCCGACAGCCTGAGCGATCTGCCGGAAGGCGTGGACGGCGGGCGCTTCCGCTGGCTCGATCTCGACGGCGAGGGGTTGTCGGGCATTCTCTACCCGACGCCGGATGCCTGGTACTACAAGCGCAACCTCAGTGCCGCCAACATCGCCGAACGGGCCGACAAGACCGAGCTGGTCACGCCGAAATTCGGTCCGCTGCGCGAGATCGTCCACGCCCCCGGCCACGGCGACGCCGTCCGCCGCCAGTTCCTGACCCTCGACGGTGACGGCATGGTCGACGTCGCCGCCCTTTCCGGGGTCGAACCGGGCTATTACGCGCGCACCAGTGAGCGCGATTTCGCCCCGTTCAAGCGCTTCGACGCCCTGCCCCAACTCGACTGGAACGATCCCAACATCAAATTCATCGACGTCACCGGCGACGGCCTGGCCGATGTGCTGATCAGCGAAGACGGGCTGTTCACCGTCCACGCCTCGCTGGGCTCCTCCGGCTTCGATGTCGCCCAGTTCGTGCGCACGCCGTGGGACGAAGAGAAGGGGCCGACGATCGTCTTCTCCGACGGCACCGACACCATTTTCATCGCCGACATGTCGGGTGACGGGCTGAACGACATCGTGCGCGTACGCAACGGTGAGTCCGCCTATTGGCCGAACCTGGGCTACGGGCGTTTCGGCACGAAAGTGACGATGGATCGCGCCCCGCGCTTCGATTCCGAGGACGCGTTCGACGCCAGGCGTATTCGCCTCACCGATGTCGACGGATCGGGGTCGGCCGACGTGCTGTATGTCGGACGGGACGGTGTGCGCGTCTGGTTCAACCAATCGGGCAACGCCTTCTCCGCCGCCTCGCTGCTTGCGGTGTTTCCCGCCGCCGACGCCCTGCACAGTGTGCAGACCGTCGATCTGCTCGGCACCGGCACCGCTTTTCTGGTCTGGTCCTCGCCGCTGCCGCGGGACGCTGCCGCCCCGCTGCTCTACGTCGACCTGATGGGCGGGGTGAAGCCGCATCTTCTCACCGCGATACGCAACAATCTCGGCGCGGAAACCCGGGTAACCTACGCGCCTTCGACCCGCTTCTATCTGGAAGACGAAGCAGCCGGACGCCCCTGGGTGAGCCGCCTGCCGTTCCCGGTCTGGACGGTCGAGCGCACCGAGGCCATCGACTGGATCGGCCGCAACCGTCTGGTCTGTCGATACGCCTATCATCACGGTTTCTTCGACGGGCTGGAGCGTGAATTCCGTTGCTTCGGCATGGTCGAGCAATGGGACACCGAGGAGTTCCGCACCGACATTGCGTTCGAAGACGATCCATTCGCCAACTGGAACGCGCTGTCGTTCACCAAGCCGATCCTGACGCGAACCTGGGCGCACACCGGCGCCTTCGTCGATGCCGGCAAGGTCAGCTTGCAATACGAGAGCGAATACTGGCTGGAACCCGCCCTGCGCGGCCCGGCGACGGCAACCGGGTTGGCCGCGATGCGATTGGGCGACAGCACGCTCTCCGACGGGTTGTCGCCATTCGAGATGCGCGAGGCCTTTCGCGCGCTCAAGGGCCGCGTGCTGCGCGTCGAAGTCTTCGATGCCGATGCCAAAGGCCTCCCGCTCGGCAATCCCTATAGCGTCACCGAGAGCAATTTCTCGGTTCGGCTTCTGCAAGGTTTCGGACGGAACCGTCACGCGTCATTCCTCGTGACGCCACGCGAGACCGTCACGCTGCAGTACGAACGCGGCGCGTCCGATCCCCGCGTCGGCCATGAGGCGGTTCTGGAGACTAACGCCTACGGCGACGCGCTGCGGGCGCTGTCGATCGGATATCCGCGACGCAGCGGCCCCTCGCCGGAGCCGGCGCTCGACGCCGCGACGCGCGACCGACTGACATATGACCAATCCCGTCTGCACATGCGCGGCTTCGCGCGGACCGACACCAACCCGATCGACGACATCGTCCTATCTCCGGACGTGTATCGCGCCCCGCGCGTGGCGGGCGCCGATCTCGCCGAAATCACCGGCGTGTCGCCCAAGGACCAGGGCTTCGGTGCGGCCAGCCTGTTCGCCTTCACTGACCTCGACGGCCCGCCGGCCAAGCCGGGCGTCTGGCAGATGGTTTGGTCGGTTGGCCACGACATTGCCTATGAGGCGATCCCGGACGCCGATGTCGACGGATCCGGCACGCCTGCCGCGGTACCGACCCGCCGTTTCATCGCCAAGACACGCACACGCTATCGCAGCGATGATCTGACCACGCTGCTGCCGGTCGGCAAGCTCCCGCCGCGCGCGATGGCGGGCGAGACCTATAAGGCAGCACTGACGCTTGGCCAGATCACTTCGGTGTTCGGCGCGCTGGTGCCGAATTCGGTCTTGCAGGAAGGCGGTTACGTCCAGCTCCCCGGCGAGAGCGAATGGTGGGCGCCCTCCGGCCGCGCCTTCCTGTCGCCCAATGACGGGGACACGCCGACACAAGAATTCGCCTACGCACTTGGCCATTTCTTCCTGCCGATGCGGATGGTCGACCCGTTCGGCGGGATCGCCCGCGTCGGCTACGACGGCAACAATCTGCTGGCGGTCTCCGCCACCGATCCGGTCGGCAACGTCACCAGCAGCGTCAACGACTACCGCGTGCTCGCGCCCAGCACGGTGACCGACGCCAACGGCAATCGTGCCCAGGCCGCGTTCGACGCGCTCGGTCTGGTCGCCGCCACCGCGGTGATGGGCAAGACCACCGAAGCCCTCGGCGACACGCTATCCGGCTTCACCATCGACCTTGACGACGCAACCATCGCCACCTTCTTCGCCGATCCGCTCGCAGGGCCCGCCGCGCTGATCGGCACAGCGAGCACCCGCGTTGTGTGCGACATCGCGGCTTATCAGCGCACCAAGGCGAACCCGCAGCCCTCGCCGCCCGCTGTCGCGGTGATCTCGCGTGAGACCCATAACAGCGGCGTGGCGGGTGCGGCCTCTGCTTATCAGTTCGCGCTGGCCTACAACGACGGCTTCGGCCGGGTCGTGCAGAAGAAGGCGCATGTCGCACCCGGTCCGCTGGTCGATGGCGGTGCCACCGTGTCGCCGCGCTGGCTGGGCTCGGGTTGGACAATCCTGAACAACAAGGGGAACGAGGTTCGCCGCTACGAGCCCTTCTTCACCGTGACGAGCGCGTTTGAATTCGCCGCGCAGTCCGGCGTCAGCGTGCTGACCCTCTACGATCCGATCGGCCGAGCGGTGGCGGTTCTGCGTCCCGATTCGACCTGGGAAAAGACGATTTTCGATGCGTGGCGGCAGGAGAGTTGGGACCGCAACGACACCGTGCTGATCGCCGATCCAAGGAGCGATGCCGATGTCGGGGCGTATTTCCAGCAGGCACTGGGTGCGGCGGCCTACACCTCGTGGTACGCGGCGCGGATCGGCGGCACTTTCGGTGCGGACGCCGAGGCCAAATCGGCGGAACAGGACGCGGCGACCAAGGCGGGCAAGCACGCCGCCACACAGAGCGTGGCGCATTTCGATTCGTTGGGCCGCACTTGCCTCCAGATCGTCGACAACGGTGGTGGAATCCGCTTCGCCGCGCGCGCCGCGCTAGACACCGAAAGCAAGCCTCTCGCGGTGTTCGACGCGCTTGGCAGGCGAACGCAGGAGCAGGTGCTGCGTGTGACCTCCGGCGGCGGGCTGTCCTATGTCGCGGGCGCCGATATGGGCGGACGCGCGCTCTACCACATCAACACCGATGCCGGGGGGCGACGCCAATTGAGCGACGTCGCCGGTCAGCTGATCCGCCTATGGGACGATCGCGGCCAGGCCTTCCGCTTCGTCTACGACGCGGCACGGCGGGCGACGCGCCGCTATGTCAGCGTCGGCGGGGCGGTGGAGATCCTGCTCGATTTGACGATCTACGGCGAGGGACAGGCCGCCGCCAATCTGTGCGGCCGGGTGTTCCGCCGCTACGACAGCGCGGGCTACGTGGAGAGCACCACGTACGACTTCAAAGGCAATCTGCTCAGCCACGCAAGCCAACTCGGCAGCACATACAAGCAGAGCCCGGACTGGTCGCCGCTCGCCGCGCTGACCGGCGGTGCCGCGCTGGCCGCCGCCGCGGTGGCGGCCGGGCTGCTTCCGACCGGCGATGGCGGGCGCGACCGTTTCAGCAGCACCTCGATCTACGACGCGCTTA
>JBOHWI010000531.1:0-8568 GCA_050736675.1 Binatus sp. (SeqCode) | reverse complement strand
GAGGTGTCGCGCTTGGAGAGTACCAGCGACTCGGACGTGATCGTGTCGCCGGGATAGACGGTTTCGTGCCACTTCATTTTTTCGTAGCCGAGGTGGGCGATCGCGCGCTCGCTCAAGTCCTCGACCGACAGCCCGAACACCACGTTCATCACCAGCATGTGATTGACGACCACGTTCTTGAAGCCGAGCGACTGCGCATACTCGCGATTGAAGTACGTCGGGTTGAAGTTCATCGTGACGCTGGAGAAAAAGCTGTTGTCGCCTTCGGTGATCGTGCGGCCCCAATGATGCTTGAAAAGATGGCCGACCTCGAAGTCCTCGAAGTAGTGGCCACGCTCGATTTTGCGCACCGCCATGTGGGTCAGGCTGTCCTCTTCCGGTGATCGTAGAATCGCGAAATGTCCTGAGGCCGAATCCGTTTTTTATGGAATTAGAGGTGGCGCGTCAACCGAAGGACGATGCGCCAGCAGGGGCGTCTCGCCGGCGATCACGGCGCGGAAATTCGGTCCGCCAAGTTTGGCGCCAGATCGCGAAAATCCGACAGGTTGAACGTGTATATGCGCTCGGCGCCGCTGCGGGCCGCGCATCCTACTATCAAAGCGTCGTAGATCTTGGCGCCGCTCAAGCCGCGGTCCACAACTGTCTTCAGCGCGTCGAGATAGTCTTTCCTTGAGATCGGTACCGCCTGAAAGTGAGGCAGAATGCTCTCCGTAAGCATTCGCGCCGCTTCGGCGGGCTGAATTCTCGGACGTACCGGCAATCGCGTGAGGGCAGCGTAAGTTTCGGCAACTGAATGGAGACTAATGAATCCCCTGTCTGCTCTATTCACAACTCGACTAAGCGCCCGAAAGGCTGGCCCGTGATGCGGATGATTTTGCTCGGATGCAGCAACCAGAACGTTAGTGTCGAGAAAAACCTTCACTTATGCGACTTCAGAATCGAGGCGATTCGCTCGGCTCGAACGTCGTCGACGACCTGGTCCCAGTTCGCCCCTGGCAGCGGCGATCCCCGATGAACCCAAATTCCATCGACCTTGACCAAGGCCGAATCCTCGTTGACGACGCGGACGAGTATTCCATCCGATTGGGCGGTGAGTTCCACCTCGGTGTCGGCATGAATTCCGAGATGGTCGCGCAGGCGCTTGGGCACGACGAGCCGTCCGGAATTGTCGATTTTCAGTCTTCTGCCATTTTTGAGTGCCATGTGCCATCCAGTATGGTATAGAATGCGATCGCGGTTCAACTCCATGCCGGACAGCGTCGGGCCTTTCCCGGCACGATTGCCGGTATTTCTCCCGACGCTGGGTCAAGGGTTGAGCCCCTGCTATTGTGAAATTCGCGCCAAACAGGTAGCTAATTTCGGCGCGCATCTTGACCCAAATCGAATCAAACCTGGAGCCAACCGCAGCAGCGAATTATCAGCTTCGCGGTGGTAACCGATAACGATGAGCCATAAGGAAATCTACGAGATCGGGCAGGTGCCGCCAATCGGGCTGGTGCCGAGGCAGATGTACGCGCAGGTGATCCGCGCGGATCGGTTCGGCGATCCGAAGCACGCATTCAAAGTTGAAAAAATCGCGACGCCGGAAATCCGCGCCGACGAAGTGCTGGTGTACGTGATGGCGGCGGGGGTGAATTTCAACAACGTATGGGCTGCGCTCGGATCGCCGGTCGACGTGATCGGCGCGCGCCAGAAGGCCAAGTACGACCATTCGGACTTTCATATCGGCGGCAGCGACGCGTCGGGAATCGTGTACGCCGTCGGGCGCGAGGTGCACAACGTCAAGGTGGGAGACCGAGTCGTGATTCATTGCGGCGTTTGGGATCGCCACAGCGCCGCGGTGCGCAACGGCGACGATCCGATGTACGATCCGTCGTTCAAGATCTGGGGCTACGAAACCAACTGGGGCAGCTTCGCCCAGTTCACCCGCGTGCAGGCGCATCAGTGCATGCCCAAGGCGAAGCATCTCACGTGGGAAGAGGCGGCAGGACCCACGCTGGTCGGCGCGACGGCGTACCGGATGCTGATGGGATGGGGGCCGCACGTCGTGCATCGCGGCGACGTGGTGCTGATTTGGGGCGCGTCGGGCGGGCTGGGATGCATGGCGATCCAAATCGTCAAGGCCGAGGGCGGGATCCCGGTCGGCATTGTGGGCAACGATCGCAAGATCGATTTCTGCATGAAGCTCGGCGCTAAGGGATGCATCAACCGGAAAAAATATTTGCACTGGGGCATGATGCCGCATTGGAAGGAGACCGCGGCGTACAACAAGTGGGCCGCGGAATGCCGCGCGTTCGGCAAAGCGATTTGGGACATCGTGGGCGAGCGCAAAAATCCGCGCATCGTGTTCGAGCATCCCGGCGAGGACACCATTCCCACGTCGGTGTTCGTGTGCGACACCGGCGGGATGGTCGTAATCTGCGCCGGCACCACCGGCTACAACGCGGTGGCCGATTTGCGCTACCTGTGGATGCGGCAGAAGCGATTGCAGGGCTCGCACTTCGCCAACGACGAGCAGGCCAACGCGTTCAATCAACTGGTGCTCGACGGCAAGATCGACCCGTGCCTGGCGAAAACTTTCAAGTTCGACGAAATCCCCGAATGCCACCAGGCGATGCACGAAAACCGCGCCCCCGAAGGCAAAATGGTCGCGCTGGTAGGCGCACCCAAAGCGGGATTGAAAGATCTGCCGCTGTAAACAGGCAGACCGGCGCTCCCCTAGCCAACGATTCGCGACGCCACGAACACATACACCGCGACCGTCGGATAGAACGTGGTCGCGAAGCCGAATGCGCGCGCCGGCCCCGAGTAATGATATCCGATCCAGAACGTCACGCGTCCGATCACGAACAGCATGACGAGCACGGCGACTGCGCGAATCGACTCGGGCGCGACGATCGTTACCAGCGCCAGATGCGCGACGATCGCGAGCACCAACTGCTCGAGCGTGTTCTGCAAATAGCGCCGGTCAATCTCGATAGACGGCGAGGCGTCGCCCCCAATCGCTTCGGCGACGAAGAACCGCCGGTTCGCGATCTTCCCGACGCCCGCAAGCAGACACAGCGCCGCAAACACCTCCCACCTGAGCGCATACGCGAGCCGCCCCGATGCTTCGATACCGCCGGGCGGCGTCATGCCGATCGCAGTCGACCGAAACATCGCCGCAAAGAACGCCGCGCTGAATATGGTTGCGGCGACCGCCCCGACGACTACTTTTATCTGATCCTTCGACATATCAACCTCCGATCCGCGCGGCGTGTGCCGCGGTTCACTCTGGTCATCGAAACGCACTACAATCCGCTTCGACTATGACACTCGATCCACCCAATCGTCATCGATATGACCTCGATTGCCGCACTTGAAGCGCAACTGCGCGCCACCATCGAAGGCGAGGTGCGCTTCGACGCCGGCACTCGCGCGGCCTACGCCACCGACGCCTCGAACTATCGGCAAGTGCCGATAGGCGTCGTGATTCCGCGACACGAAGGCGATGTGATTTCGGCGCTGTCGCTCGCGCGGGAAAACGCGATGCCCATTCTCGCGCGCGGAGGAGGCACCAGCCTCGCGGGACAGGGGTGTAATGCGGCGCTCGTGCTCGATTTCTCGAAGTACATGAATCGAGTGATCGCGATCGACACGCACGCGCACGTCGCCCAAGTCGAGCCCGGCGTCGTCCAGAGCCATCTCAACGCCGCGCTCGCGCCGCACGGCCTGTTCTTCGCGCCCGATCCTTCGACCAAGGATCGATGC
Source organism: Binatus sp. (SeqCode) (assembly GCA_050736675.1). Taxonomy (GTDB): domain Bacteria; phylum Desulfobacterota; class Binatia; order Binatales; family Binataceae; genus Binatus. Next base: position 4,818 of record JBOHWI010000531.1, on the reverse strand, counting down.
ACCATCGGCGGGATGATCGGCAACAACTCGTGCGGCGCGCATTCAGCGGCGTACGGCAAGACGGTCGACAACGTCGAGGCGCTCGAAGTCATCCTCTACGACGGGACGAAGCTTTCACTGGCTGGTTCGCTCGACGAAGCGCAGCTCGGCGAGGCAATCGCGCGCGGCGGGCGCGAAGGCGAAATTTATTCGCGGCTGCGCGAGCTGCGCAATCAAACCGCGGATTCCGTCCGTGCTCACTTCCCGAAACTGCCGCGCCGCGTGTCGGGCTACAACCTCGACGAGCTGATGCCGGAGCACGGCTTCAACGTCGCGCGCGCGATCGTCGGCTCGGAGGGCACCCTCGCGACAATTCTGCGCGCGACGATTCGCGCCGTGCCGCGGCCGAATGAAGTCGCGCTGGCCGTGCTCGGATTCGACGACGTGTTCATTGCGGCGGATCAAATGCCCTGGCTGCTCGCGCATCGCCCCGAAGCGCTCGAGGGCTTCGACCAGAATCTCCCGGATCTCGCGCGCACCAAGAAGATGCCGGGCGTGCGTTTTCTGCCTGCCGGCAGCGCATTCCTGCTCGTCGAGCTGGGCGGCGCGTCGCGCGACGAAGCGCGCCAGCGTGCGGAACTGGTGATCGCGCAAGCGCGCGCTCTCCGCGAATGCACCGGGGCCGCGTACCTCGCCGACGCCAGTGAACAAGCCACAGTCTGGCAGATTCGCGAGTCGGGGCTGGGTTCGAGCGCGTTTATCCCGGGCCGTCCGCGCAGTTGGCCCGGCGCCGAAGACTCCGCGGTCCCGCCTGCCAATCTCGGCGCGTTCCTGCGCGGCTTCGAGCGCATCCTCAACAGCCGCAAGCTCAAAGTCGCGACCTACTACGGGCACTTCGGCGAAGGATGCGTTCATGCGCGCATCAATTTCGATTTGACCAGCGCATCCGGAATCGCGACGTTTCGCGCCTCGATGGTGGAACTCGGCGAGCTGGTCGCGAATCTCGGCGGCTCGCTCTCGGGTGAACACGGCGACGGGCTGGCGCGCTCCGAGTTGCTGCCGATGATGTTCCGGCCCGAGCTGATCGGCGCCTTTCGCGACTTCAAACGAATCTTCGATCCCACCTCGATGATGAATCCCGGGGTGATCGTCGAGGCGCATCCGCTCGACTCGCATCTGAAGCTCGGCGCGAATTATCGGCCGCGCGAGGTCGCCACGCATTTCGACTTCAGCGCCGAAGGCGGCCTTGCGGGCGCGGCGCTGAAGTGCGTCGGCATCGGCAAATGCCGCAAGACCGAGGCGGGCACGATGTGCCCGTCGTACATGGCGACGCGCGAGGAAATCCATTCGACGCGCGGGCGTGCGCGAATCCTGTTCGAGGCTTTGACCACCGACCTGCTGCCGGAGGGCTTTGCCGATCCGGCGCTGAAGGAGGCGCTGGATCTGTGCCTGTCGTGCAAAGGATGCAAGAGCGAGTGCCCGTCGTCGGTCGATATGGCGGCGTACCGCGCGGAATTTTTCTCGCACTATTATCGAAATCATAGGCGTCCGCTGTCTTCAGCGTTTTTCGGGAGATTGAACGAAGTCGCGCGGCTCGCGTCGCGCGCCCCGGCGCTTGCCAACGCAATCGCGCATGCGCCGTTCGTTGGAGGCCTTGCCAAAAGAACGCTCGCAATTCATGCGGATCGCGAATTGCCGCGTTTTGCCCGACAGACTTTCCGCTCGTGGTTCGAGCGTCGGATCCCGCGGATGAGCACAAGCGAGGTGGTGCTGTTTCCCGACACCTTCACCAACTTTTTCGAGCCGCACGTCGCAATCGCCGCGGTCGAAGTTCTCGAACGCGCCGGCTTTCGCGTGATCGTTCCGCGCCACGAGCTTTGTTGCGGACGCCCGCTCTACGATCAGGGGATGTTGGAGCGGGCAAAGGTGCGCCTGACGGAAGTCTTGGTAGAACTCTATCCGTTTGTCGCCGTGGGTATTCCGATCGTCGGGCTGGAGCCGAGCTGTATCCTGACGTTTCGCGACGAGTTGCCATCCCTGTTCCCCGAAGACGCGCGGGCCAAAGCGCTCGCATCGAAGTCCTTTCTGCTCGACGAGTTTTTTGTCCGCGAGGCGCCCGATTTCGCGCCGCCCGCGCTGCGCCGGCGAACCATCGTGCAGGGGCATTGCCATCAGAAGTCGCTCGCCGGAATCGGCGGCGAGCTCGAGCTGCTTTCGCGCGCGGCGGGTGCGGAGCTCGACGTGCTCGACGCCGGATGCTGCGGGATGGCGGGAGCGTTCGGCTATGAGCGCGCTCATTTCGAGGTGTCGAAGGCGATCGGCGCGAGGGTCCTATTTCCGGCAATCGACCAGGCACCGCCCGATGCGATCATCGTCGCCGACGGATTCTCGTGCCGCTCGCAGATTCGCCACTTCTGCCCTTCGCGCCACCCGAAGCATCTGGCGGAGGTGCTGAATCTGCCGGTAGGCTAAGTTCGACCTGCTGCGCTACATTTCCATCTCTGAGGAACTTTAACGATGCGACTTGGAATCACCATCCCCTCCGATCCCTTCGTCGGCGTTCATTTTCGTGAGATTGTCCGCACCGCCGACCGATGCGGCTACACCGACGCGTGGTCATACGAATCGTTTTCGAGCGACGCGTTCGCGCCGATCGCGGCGGCGGCGATGCTCACCGACAGGATGCGCTTCGGATGCGCGATAATCCCGGTGTTCACGCGGCCGGCGCCGCTAATTGCGATGTCCGCGGTCACGACCAACGAGCTGGCCGGCGGCCGCTTTATCCTGGGCCTGGGAATCTCGACGCCGAATATCGTCGAGCAGTGGATGGGCGTGCCTTTCACCAAGCCGGTCACGCAGGTGCGCGAGACGGTCGGGGCGCTGCGCGCAATTTTCCGCGGCGAGAAGGTCACGATGGCGGGCGCGAAGGTGAAGATAGACGGTTTCCGCCTTGACCTGCCGATCACGAATCCGCCGAAAATCTATCTGGGCGCGCAGGGAGCGAAGATGTTGCGGATCGCGGGCGAGATCGGCGACGGCTTGATCACCAACTTCATCACGCCGGAGACAGTCGGGCCGATGCTCGAGCACACGCGCGAGGGGATGCGTGCGGCGGGCAAGGATCCCGCCAGCCTTGACGTCGTATGCCGAATCATGTGCGCCGTTGATGAGGACGAAGGCGTTGCGCGCACGCTGTTCCGTCGCGCGCTGACAGCCTACGTCACGGTGCCGCAGTACAACAATTTCTTCCGCGAAATAGGCTACGACAAGGAAGCGACGATCGCGATCGATGCGTGGAACGCCGGCGATCGCAAGAAAGCGCTTGAGACGATTCCCGACGACATGGTCGATAAAATTTTCGTCTTCGGCTCCGCGGAAAAATGCCGGCGGCGGCTGGACGACAATGCGCGTGCGGGGCTCACGACCACAGCATTGCAGTTTTCGTCATTCGCGAAGACGGCCGACGAGCGGCGGGCAAAGATATTGCGCTCGATCGAGCGGCTTGCGGCAGTGTAAAACAAACGCGCCCCGCCGGGAGGGGACGGGGCGCGCTTGGTCGCCAGGACCGCGTCAGAGGTGCGCAGTTACCGGACGAATTGCTGAAGCAGCGGCGTCAGGATCGAGCTTCCGCCGTAGGGCTGGCCGTAACCAGGCTGGGCGTATCCGCCGTTGTATCCACCGTAGTTGGCGTACGCAGGCGCTCCACCGTATCCGCCGAGTCCACCGAGCAGTCCACCGCCGACAGGCGCTACGTTTGCACAGCCACTACTGAAGGCCCGCCGATGCTGACGAAGGAGGTCGTAGGCAGCGGCAGGATGGCCGGTGTTACGATCGCGATAGTAGACGTTCATCATGCGGTGCGCTTTCCTGCAGTTTTGTCCGCCGCCATAACCGGCACCATAACCCGAATACGCCGGCACTGCGTAGACCGGGGCGGAATACGCGGGAGCCGCGACGTAGCCGGGATTGCCGTAGTTCTGGTAATCGTCGGCGTCGCCGTCGCCACGCCATTCATGACGAGCAACTACTGCGGGCGCCGGCATCCACATGGCGGCACGGCCTTTGCGGAAGTCGTGACGATTGACGACCACCGGGCCGAAGTTGCGCGCCGGAGCCCTGAAGGAACGCTCTACGCGCGCCGCATGCGAATGGCCCTGCGCGAAACGGCCATGGTCCTTGGCAGCGGCAGTAAGCGGCGTCGCCAGCATCGCCAGACCAATCAGAGCCGTCATCAGATTTAGTTTGGATTTCATTGTCGGTTACCTCTTACTCAAGTGAGAGCATTAACGGTGCCATCGAGCCGTTTCGAAAATCTCTCCTCAATACCCGTGGTGTTCACGGTTAGAGATACGCAATCGGAAGGATTTGGATACACGAATTCAGAAATTGAAAAACGAAAAGCGTCCACGGAGAGAAGGGCTTAACGAATGTTCAGATTTGCGCGCCGTCGAAGATAAACGGACGTTCAGACGCATGCGGTCAGACGAAGGTGCGGCGCGCCAGATAGTACATGACGGCGCCGACGACCGCGTACGCTGCGACTCCCTCGAGCAGCGTCGCGCCGCTGGTGACGACCGCGACTCCCACCACCAGCACGGTGGCAACGACGGCGACGACCTGCTCGATACGCCGCTCGCGGGCACGGACGCGAGCAACATGCTCGGTGATTCGCGCGCCGCAGTTGGGGCATACGCCGCCGCGCTTGACGATCAGGTCAGCGTCGCATTCGGGGCATTCGATTTTCGTTCGCAGCGGCACAAACCAAAACGCTACGAGTTGCATGGTCCAGTGGCAAGGCCGCCGCGAACGCGCAAATGCAAAGAGACGACGGCCGCGGAT
>JBOHWI010000530.1:0-2575 GCA_050736675.1 Binatus sp. (SeqCode) | reverse complement strand
GCAAAGGGTTGTCACGCTCAGCGAGATCAGCAATATCGGCCGGCGGCCGTAGCGATCCGATAGCGCGCCCATTACGGGTGAGCCGATAAACTGACCGGCGGGATAAAGTCCCAGGATTATCCCGAGGATGATCGTGCGGTACGACGCGGTCGCGTCCACCGGAAGCATCGCGCCGTCCGGTCTGAGGAACATCGGCGTGAATATCGTGATCATCAGGCTGTAGCCGACGAAGCCGAAGAAGATCACGACGTAGAGCGGCAGCAGCGAGCCGAAGGCACGCGCGCCGCGATTGGGCACAGTGGCAACAGACGCTTCAGCCATTGTTTGCGTGGACACTCGTCTTTTCTAGTTGCGCACATTTTGCACCGTTCGTTAGTTAAGGTGAAGATGTGCAGCGAGGAGTGCCGTGGTTCTAATCGTCATGGGCGTTGCCGGCGCGGGCAAGACCACGATTGGGCGCGCGCTGGCGGCATCGCTCGGATGGGAGTTTGACGACGGCGACGACCTGCATAGCGAAGCGAGCAAGCGCAAGATGCATCGCGGAGAGGCGCTCGACGATTCCGATCGAGCGCCGTGGCTGAGCGCCGTTCGCGCGTTGATTCTCTCGATGCTCGCGCGAGGCCGCGATGGAGTCGTCGCGTGCTCCGCGCTCAGGCAATCGTACCGCGACGAGTTAGTGATCGATCAGGACTTGGTGAAGGTGATCTATTTGAAAGGATCGAAACAGACGATTGCCGAACGGCTTCGCCATCGCGACGCTCATTTCATGAATCCCGATCTTCTCCAGAGTCAGTTCGACACGCTGGAGGAGCCCGCCGACGCGATCATCGTCGACGTTTCGGCAGCTCCGGAAGCCATCGTGAAGAAGATTAAGGCGTCGCTTCCGGGTTAGCTACTCAACGGCATCGGGCGGCGCCTCTGAGACCCCCGGTGAGAGTTCCTCCAACGTCTTGCCGCGAGTCTCGGGGACCAACAACACCACGATCACGACGCCGATTAGCGGGCCGGCGGCGAAGAACGACGCCGCGTTGCCCAGACTGCCAAGCCGCTCCGAGAGCAGCCCGATGACCACCGGCGATACCGCCCAGCAGATTTGCCCAATCACCTGCACGCACAGACTGTAGCCGGTTGCCCGAATCGCGGTCGGGAACAACTCGGTCGAAAGAGCCGAGGTCGCGGTGCGTGACGCCTGATACGCAAACATCGTGATGACTTCGCCCGCGAGGATCGAACTGTAGGCGTCGCTGGTGAACAGCAGGTACATTGCGGCTCCCGACAGGAGGTAGAAGAAAATGGTGGTGAACTTTCTTCCCAGCCGGTCCATCAGGAATCCGCTCAACATGCTGCCAATCGTGCCCATTGCGTAAGCGAGAATTATCGCCGTCGCGACCTGGTGGGACTTCCAATGATGGTCTCGGCGCGCATAGAGGCTGAAGTAGGTAACCGTCGGGCCGCCGATCAATCCGATCGAGTTCCATAGCCCGGCCATGATCAGCAGGCGGGAACGATAGGGTCCCGCAAAGGGCGCCAGGGTTCTGCGAATAGCCGTCCAGAATTCGGGGCGCTCCCGGCCCGCAGAAATCCGCTCTCGTTCGCACGCGCCGAAGCGGGCGGTCTCACGCAGACCGCGCCTAAGAAAAAAGACCATCACCAGTGGCGCAATCCCGAGCAGGTACATTCCGCGCCATCCCCACGACGACTCCGCCATGATCGCGTAGGTGAGCGCGGCGGCGGTGACGCCGAGAAACGCGACCATGTGCAGCGCCGCGATCGCGCGCCCGCGGCGCGCGTCGGGAAACTCCTCGCTGATCATCGTGACGGCGACGCCGAACTCGGCCGCGAGGAATATCTGCGCCGAACTTTGAAAGAGCGTGAACGAGCCCACGCCTCTCGAAAGCGCGGTGAACAGGGTAAGGACCGTGTAGCAAAGCACGGTCGTCGAGATGATCGGTTTCCGCCCGTAACGATCGGCCAGGATTACGACAAAGAACGACAGCATCCCGCCGAAGCGCACGATCGTCGCCATCAGGCCGATCTCAGGATCGGCGAGGTGAAAGGTTCGCGCAATTTCCGGCGTCGCCAGGTGGAAGATCGTGATGTCGTAGCCCTCGAAAATGGTGGCCGACATCAGCATCGCGAACAGCACGGCCAAATACCGGGGGGACCTCGGTATCCACGCCGCTGGTTTCAGTGGTTGTGACGGGTTATTTGGCTGAGCGCCCTGCATCGCGGAAGCTTGCGCGCGCGCGGCGCACGTCAATTCGCTAAGGGTTTCAGATCGCGAAACCCCCGGCAAGCCGGTCCTTCGAAACGCGACTGCCTATTTCGCAATACCGAGCAGTTTTATGTGCTGCGGGCTGTTAGCCGCGTCGTTGTGGAGTTCGAGCGTGCCCTCGTACTTGCCGCGTTTGTGCGGCGCGAACTCGACGGAGATCGTGCAGGTTCCTCCGTTCGCCGCTATCGTTTCGCATGTGTTCGCGCTCACGTTGAATGGCGGAGTGGCTGCAGGAGCAGCCGTGAACGAGATCGGCGCCGGACTGTCATTCACGACGATAAGACTCTGGAAGGAGCTGGC
>JBOHWI010000529.1:0-5496 GCA_050736675.1 Binatus sp. (SeqCode) | reverse complement strand
CGATGATGCCGATGCGGGCGATCGGCACCAGCCGGTGAATCGACTGCACCAACTGCTCCATCTTCGCTTTGACGTCGTCGATGATCAGTTTCATCGAGCCGGTGCCGTCGATCACCAGCACCACGTCCAGCCCCTTGCGCCGCAACTCGCCGATGAACCCGCCGAAGCCCGAGCCGATGCCGTGGCCGTAGCCCGAGCCCATGCCGCCGCCGCGGCCGATGCCGATACCGCCGCCGCCGGCCGCGCGCACGTAGTCGCTGGCCAGGCCGACCGCCTGCGAGGTGTCGACCGCGGTCGGCTGCTCCATCTGCTGCGGCGCCGTGTCGGGCATCGGCACTTCGGGCATGTCGAGATCCTGCATCTCGTTGCCGCCACCGCCGCCGCCGCCCGCTTCCAGGTTCACCATGATCAACTCGCGCCCCCGCTGCTCGTGCACCGTGATGATCAGGAAGAGCAGCGCGAGGACGTGGAGAGCGACCGAAAGGGGAAAGGGGCCGATCAGCAGACCGAGCGCATCTTTCATCTTCTGCAGACGGGTCGCGCCCGCTTCGTCATCGTCGCGGTTAGCTTCGGCCTCCAGCTCCCGCTTGCCGATGATGCGGTAGAAGATGAAAGCGACGACGAACGTCGAGAGAACGAGCAGAATGATAATTACTGCGATCATATAAAAGCGTGCTCCCCGCTTGGGCCACGCTTGACGCCGCGGCCCAGGCCGAGATCCTCGTCTACTGAATTTAGTACCGCGCGATCGTCGCGGCAACGCGTGAGCCGTGCGGAAATCAAATTCCTATGCTCCGCCTCCAGGCGCTGGCGCGGCGCCGCCGCCGGGAGGTAGCGAGGAAACCGCGATGGCGATCGCCTCTGCGCCGGCCGACTTGGCCATGTCCAGGATTCGAACCATATCACCGAGAATAACCTTCGGGTCGCCCTGGAAAATCACGATTTTGTCGGTCGAATTCTGGAGCGCATCATGCAGCTGCGGCACCAGCTCAGGCTCGGTGACCTGCTTGTCATTCAGGTAGATCAGGTGCTCGGCGGTGTAAGTGACGATGATGCCCTTGGGCTTGTCGGTTGGCTGAGACGGAGCCTCGGCTTTGGGCAAATCGACATGTGCCGCCGATTCGATCGTCACGGCCGTGGTCACCATGAAGATGATCAGCAGAACGAGAAAAATATCGGTCAACGGGGTGATGTTGATGTCGGCGAAGACCCCGCCGCCCTTGTTACTGCTCATTTTTCCTCTAGCCATACGGAAATACCTCTGCGGGTGTAGCTCAACCTCCTCCGCCGGAGGAGTTGGCCAGTTGCGCACCCGTGACCCGCTTGGCTGCGATCGCAATCTGTGCGGCGCCGGCGCCCTTGGCGATGTTCAAGATCCGCACCATGTCACCGAGCAACACTTTACGATCGCCCTGGAACACGACGATCTTCTGGTCCACCTTGCTCAGCGCCTCGCGCAGGCTCGACCCGAGTTCGCGCTCGGGCACGTCCTTGGAGTTCACGAACAGCTCGTGCTGAGCGGTGTACGTGACGATGACGCCCTTGTTTTCCGGTGCGGTGTTGGTGGCGGTGGGCAGATCAACGTGAGCCGCGGACTCGATGGTTACCGAAGTCGTCACCATGAAGATGATCAGCAGGACGAGGAAGATATCGGTCAGCGGCGTGATGTTGATGTCGGCGAAAACGCCGCCACCCTCGCCGTGAGGTCCGCTAATTGCCACGCGTCTGTCTCCCCTGGAGGGCAGCGTCGATCAGGCGATCGTCGTTGATGTGCTGGATGGCGCTGATGTTCTCAACCTTGACCGAGAAATAGTTGTAGAAAATAACCGCGACGATCGCGACGGCGAGTCCCAGCGCAGTCGAAATCAACGCTTCCGAAATACCGGCTGCGACGACCGAGAAACCGCCGGTACCCATGATCGCCATCGACTGGAACGCCACTAGAATACCAACGACCGTGCCGAACAGTCCGATGAACGGAGCCGAGGCGCCGGCCGTCGCGAGCACCCAGATGTAGCGCTTGAACTCGAGACCCTCCTGGTAGCGGCGCTCGTCGTCGAGCTCGAGCAGGTGATCCCGGTCCATCGTTTGCGCGCCCGAAATCAGGGTGTGAAAGATGCGCTCGGACGCCGTCGCGCGCGCCTGCGTGGCCTGCAGCGCTTCGTTGAACTTGCCCTGGCGCAACTGCGGGATCAGCGAATCGGCCAGCTTGGCCGTCTTGGGCCCGATGCCCCACAGCGCCCACACGCGCTCGAAAATGATCGCCAGGCAGACGACCGAAATAAAGAGCAGGGGATACGTTGCGTAGTAGCCCTGCTGAATCATACCCAGGATACCGAATTGGCTTTGCATCTCTTATCCTCTCAAGATTGAAATAGACGTTGGCGGCGAAATTCCGGTACCGCTCCAACCGTTGCGTAACTGCCCCAAACTGTCTTAGCGGTTCTCCCCTGAACCGGCCGTTAGCCCAATTTAAATAGTGTGAGCTCCCACCAGCCGGTCAAGTTGTCCGTGATGGAGCGGAAAGTCTGAATGCAACAATGGCAAGTATTTGTCAAGAGTCGCCGAGCCAACGCAAAAATGTTGACGAATTTGTCCACGATCGCGAATGCGGAGCGACAGCTTCCAACGCTGTACCACGCTGCGCATGCCTCGCATCAGGCCGCGTATTTATTCCGTGCACCACCTAGTCTACGCCATTGGCCATGCCAGCGACTACAGTAATACCGTCGCTCGCAGGACCGGGACCTCCTTTTGTCGCCTTGACTTCTTGGCCCCTCACGTCTATCCAGAAGCTTGCCAGACCATGCCGCAGGTTGACCGCGATGCGGTCATTGTTTTTTTGGGCGATTGACGCTTTTGAGAAATCTGGATCCACCGTCTATCAAGACGATAAATCAGCCCAGTCTGTTCAAGCTGGCAGCATTGGCTGCCGCCTGCGCACTCGTACTTCCAGCTTGCAAATCGAAGCAGGTGGCTGCCCCCGTTGCCCCTCCCGTCGTGCAGGTCTCGACGACCCCGACCGACGAGCCCAGCCAGGCGCTGCCCAAGGACTTGTTCCCCTCGATGCCCATATATCCGGGCGCCAAGATCGAACATGTGCGCAAACCCAAAGGAGCGATGCGCGAAATCCTGTTCAGCTCCGACGCGCAGATGCCCAAGATGGTTGCCTTTTACAAGGAAGCGCTGAAGACGAACGACTTTCACACCACCTCGTCGCTGATCATGCTCGCGCGCAGGACCTGGTCGTGCGATTTTCAGTACAACGGGCGTCCCGGCAGCCTCATGCTGTACCCGAGCGACCAGGACAAGTCGAAGATGACGATCGATCTCATCTACGAGATGCCTGCCCAGGTGAACGAGGCCCTGATAGAACCCAAGGAAGAATTTGACGTAGAAGGGCCGGGCGAAATCGCCCAGCAAGCACCGAATCCAAATCCCAGCGAGAAAGCGAAGAGGAATTAGCGAGATGGCACTACTGACAGGCAAAGTTGCGGTAATCACGGGCGCCGGCCGCGGCATCGGGCGCGAAGAGGCGCTGTTGCTGGCCAAACACGGGGCCAAGGTGGTCGTGAACGACCTCGGCGGACATTTCGACGGCACCGGGCAATCGCGCTCGCCAGCCGAGGACGTGGTCAAGGAAATCCGCTCTGCCGGCGGCGAGGCAGTCGCCAACTTCGAGAGCGTAACTGACTTCAAGGCCGCCAAGCGGATCGTCGATTGCGCGATCGACAACTTCGGCAAGCTCAACATCGTCGTCAATAACGCGGGCATCCTGCGCGACCGTATGATCTTCAACATGAGTGAGGAAGACTGGGACGCGGTCGTCACGGTCCATCTGAAAGGATCGTTCAACGTCGCGCGCCATGCGGCCGCCTACTGGCGCGAGCAGCACAAGGCCGGCAACGTGCTTAACGGCCGGCTCATCAACACCAGCTCCGACTCGGGTATCCTGGGCAACGCGGGACAGAGCAACTACGGCTCGGCCAAGGCGGCGGTCGCGGCGATGGCGATAATCGTGGATCGCGAGATGAGCCGCTACGGCGTCACCGCCAACGCGATCGCGCCAGTCGCGCGCACGCGCCTGACCGTTGATGCAACTCCGCAGACTGCCGGCGGCATGGCGAAGAAAGAAGGCGAGTGGGACGCGTTCACACCCGCGCACGTCGCGCCTCTCGTTGCGTGGCTCGCCAGCGACGACGCCAAAGACGTTCACGGCGAGGTGTTCCGCGTCGGCATGGGCAATGTGTGGTTGATGCGCGGATGGCATACGGGCGCCAAGGTTTCGAAGAAGGGCTCGATGTGGGAGCCGGCGGAACTCGGCGGCAAACTGAAGGAAGAGCTGGCCAAGGGCGTCACCAAAAAAGAGAGCATGGGCGAGGTGATGGGCGGGGGCGTGTAGATTATTGACGGCTGATAGGAAACCTAAAAGCGCGGCTCCTCGTGAGCCGCGCTTTCGTTCCATCCTTTTCATCTGTGCCGCCAACACCGCGCGCAGCGTGATGGCCGAGCATATCCTGCGGCGCGAACTCGACGCACTCGGCTTCGACCACAGGATCGTGATTGCGTCGGCGGGCATCGCGCCGTACGCGCGCGACGGAGCGCTGGTCTCGCTCGACACGCGGATGGCGCTGCGCGAGGTCGGTATCGATATCGGCGACGAGGCGACATCCACCGATCTCAAGCGTCATCCCGAAATGCTCGAGCAGACCGATCTCGTCATCGCGATGACCGAGCAGCAGGCGCGCGAGCTGGTTGCGCGATTCCCAGGTGCTGCCGGGCGGCCGGTCTTTACGCTGCGTTCGTTCGCGGGCGAGGATGGCGATATCGACGACCCTTACGAAAAAGGCGACCTCGTATTCGCCGAATGTCGCGAGGAAATCCATCGGCTCGTGCCGACGATCATCGAAAGACTCTTTCATTGAAAAAATGGAATTCAGCAATCCATCCGACGCCGAGATTCGCGCGATTCTTGGGCGTCCAACCACGGTCGCAGTGGTCGGATGCTCCGACAATCCGGCGCGCGACTCGCTCCGAATCGCAAAACTGCTCAAAGCCCACGGCTTCAAGGTGATACCGGTCAATCCGCAGCTCCACGCCGAGGCACTCCGCGGCGCCCTCGGAGAGAAATGCTACCCCGACCTGGCGTCGATTCCCGAGCCGGTCGAGATGGTGGACGTGTTCAGGCGCTCGGAGTTCGTCCCGCAAATCGTTGACGAGGCAATAGCAAAGGGCGTGCGCGTGTTATGGTGTCAGCTCGGCGTGATTCACCTGGACGCCGCCCGCCACGCCCAACAAGCCGGGATGACGGTCGTCATGGATCGATGCCCGGCAATCGAATACGCGCGATTGTTCTAGGGCGCAGCCGCGTCGTGAATTTCCGATGAAGCCGCGGAAGTGGAAGACGCTCAGGAGCGACGTCGCGTATCGGACGCCGATTTTCGACCTTCATCGACGGCGCTCGACGCATGCGCGGCGCGGGGAGCGCGATTTTTT
>JBOHWI010000528.1:0-4580 GCA_050736675.1 Binatus sp. (SeqCode) | reverse complement strand
TGGCGGTCCTTTTCACGAATTACTCGGGGTGAATCCGGTTTACGACGCGCGCGCATTTATTTTCGGCGGCGCGGAAATCGGACCGCACACGCTGCTGCGCTTCTACATTTTGCACTGCATCTTTTTTCCGTTGGTCGCGAGCATCTTCATGGCGGTGCATTTCTGGCGGATCCGGCGCGACGGCATGTCGGGCCCGCTCTAGGACGGGACGGGGCCGAGGATGGGAGACGTATTTTCATGGCTTCTGCACCAGGGAATCGTGCGCGTGCTGTCGGTGCCGATCGCGATGTCGATCCTGCTTTACCTAATGTACGTGCTGGCCAAACCGCCGCCGTGGAGCGACGACCAGGACTGAGGGCTTTACCAGGGGATTAATCATGGCAAGCTCGGAAGGGAACGAAGGCGGAATCGTGATGCGCGCGGCGGCTGGAGCGGGCGCGGGTGGAGCGGCCGCCAAACTGCCGGCTGCGGGCGGCAAGCGAATCGAAGTCCCGATCAAGAAGGCGGGCGGCGGCGTCGAAGAGAAGCTGCATACGTGGCCGTTCCTGGTGCGCAACGAATTCTTGATGTCGCTGCTGGTCATCATCGTGCTGACGGTGTGGTCGCTGCTGCTCAATGCGCCGCTGGAGCAGCCCTCGAATCCCACCCGCACGCCCAATCCGTCGAAGGCGCCGTGGTACTTCCTGGGCTTGCAGGAAATGCTGGTGTTCTTCGACCCGTGGTATGCGGGCGTCGTGCTGCCGAGCTTCATCATCGTCGGGCTGATGCTGATCCCGTATCTCGACATCAATCCGAAGGGCAACGGCTACTACACGCTGCGCGAGCGATTCTTTGAGATCATGGCTTTCTTCGTCGGCTTCCACATTTTGTGGGTCTCATTCATCATCATCGGCACGTTTTTCCGCGGCCCCGGCTGGAACTGGTTCTGGCCCGGCCAGGTCTGGGACCCGCACATGGTCGAGGCGCTGACCAACGTCGATTTGCCGTACATGTTCGGCTTCCGCGATTACCTGGCATCGGCGCTGTTCGGCTTTTCGCTGATAGTCGGCTACTTCGTGGTTGGATACGCGGCGCTGTATTTGTGGATACGAGCGCGGCCGGCGGGCGATCCGGAGTCGGCGTTTCCCGGCGGCGGTCCCGAGATCCTGCAGAAGTGGGGACCGGTGCGCTTCGGTATCACCGGATTTCTGCTGCTCGCGATGGCCGGCGTGTTCATCAAGATGGCGCTGCGCCACGCGCTCAACATCAAGTACATCCTGGTCACGCCCTGGATTAACGTCTGACGTGGCCGCGAAGACTCGGTGTTCATCCTCGCCAAAGTACTGCAGGCGCTCGGACTCGCCGACGTCGGCTTCGCCCTCTATGTCGGGATGACGCAGGCACACGGGATGGGGAACGAATACAAGTTCACCGGCATCGGCATCGTGGTGTTTCTGGCCGGCTACATCATCGAGGGCTTGTGGGTGCGCGCGGGCAAATGACTATTGACTATTCGAGCGAGTATTTGGGCGGTGGCCGCGCGGCGGCATTCGGAGCTGAGGACAGGTAGAGCAGATGGCTGGCAGACCGGGGCTTGATCCCACCGAAGAAGGAAAGTCATACAGCGCGTTGTTCGTGCTGCTGGTAGCGGTGCTGCTGGTCAGCGCGGTCTGGTCGATTTGGGACGACAACATCTCGCGCCGTCCGTGGAAGGAATACCAGGTCGAGTGGGATCGGCTGGCATACAACAAGTACACGCAGGATGCGGCCGACGAGCAGAAGCGCCTCAACGCAGACTCCGACTACCAGAAACTGTCGAAAGAGCTGGCCGCAGCGCAGAAGGACCTCGACTCCGGCGCGACCGCGGCCAAGCTTGAGGCTCTACGCGCGCAGCTGCCCGATCTGAACAACAAGGCCGACGACAAGGATCAGCTGGTCCGCTTCACCAAGTCGTACCTGACCGAGCGATGGTACGACTACAACCACGCCATCCAGTACAAGGAAGATCCGGCTCCGTATAAAGCTGAAATCGACAAGCTCGACGCCGAATTGGCGCAGGAAAATATCGCCTCCGACAAGGCCAAGGCCAATTTGCAGGCGGTCAAAGATCAGATCGCCGAGGTCAACTCGAAGGTCGACAGCCTGACCGAGGAGATGAAGAAGCTCACCAAAAAGCGCGACGACTTCTTCGACAAGGCCGACTCGTGGATGATCCCGGTCAAGTTTCGCAACACCATCCTGTTCCGCTATCCGAAGATTCCCAAAATTCAGCAGACCGCCATCGACGACTTCGACCGCAACGCCTTCGACGAAGCGGTCGCGCGAGTCGATCGATGCCAGAGCTGCCATATGGGCGCCGATAAGAGAGGCTTCGAGGATGCGCCCCAGCCGTTTCGCACACACAGCAACTTCGATCAGATCATCGGCAAGCATCCGCCGGAAAAACTCGGCTGCACGCCCTGTCACGACGGCCAGGGACCCGCAGTCAGCGCCGTGCGCCTCGCGCACGGCGACGATCCGGATTGGGATTTCCCGATGCTGCGCGGCGACAAGATGCAGTCGCGCTGCATCAAGTGCCACATCGACGTCGGCTCGCTGCACGACGCCGCCGACAAGCCGATCGCGGCGAACTGGGTCGAGGGCGAGCGCATGTTCGAGCAGATGGGATGCACGGGATGCCATCTGCTGGCGGGCTACGAGGACCTGCCGAAGATCGGCCCCTACTTGAAACTCGCGTCGGCCAAGCTCGATCCGTCGTGGGCGGTGCGCTGGATCACCGACCCGCACATATTCCGGCCGCACACCCGCATGCCGAACTTCATGTTCTCGCGCGACGAGGCGACCGAGCTGGCCGCCTTCATCTTCGACAGCTCGGCAAAGAATTCCCAAGCCTGGCTCGCGGCGCATCCCGAGCCGCCGACGCTCGATACCGACATCAAGAATCCGGCGTTCGTCGAAGAAGGCAAGGGGCTGTTCGAGTCGGTCGGCTGCAAAGGATGCCACGCGATCGATCCGGATCAATATGGAAGTCCGGTCGGCGTGGCGGAGGGCTTCAAACCGGCCGAGGCGCGCACGGCCAAGGATTTCGCGCCCAACCTGGACAAGATCGCGGAGAAGACCTCGCCGGCGTGGATTTACACGTGGCTCAAGAATCCGCGCGACTTCTCGCCGCACACCGCGATGCCGTCATCGCGCCTGACCGATCACGAAGCCGAAGCGCTGACCGCGTTCCTGATGACGCATGGCGAGAAAAAAGAAGACCCCGGCGTCGAGACCGCGCTCAAGGATCCCGAGAACATCAAGAACGGCGAAGCGCTGGTGCGCAAGTACGGATGCTTCGGATGCCACGAGATCGAAGGGATGGACAAGGAGTCGCGCATCGGCGTCGAGCTGACGACCTTCGGCTCCAAACATCTCGACGAACTGTTCTTCGGCGATCAGACGCAGATTCCCGAGACCTGGGAGCAATGGACGTTCCATAAACTGCAGAGCCCGCGCATCTACGCGACCAAGGACGTCGAGCAGTTGATGCCGAATTTCGACTTCGACCAGGCCGACATCAACAATCTGATCGTGTTCCTGGCCAGCCTGACGCAGGGCCAGGTCGAGGAGCGCTACCGGATGCCCGGCTCGGACCATCAGACCCAGATCGTCGCGGGCCGGCGAATGGTCAATTACTACAACTGCGTCGGCTGCCACATCGTCGAGAATCGCGGCGGCTACATCCGCCGCTTCTACTCGGAAGATCAAATCAACTTCGCGCCGCCGATACTCAACGGCGAGGGCTTCAAGGTTCAGCCCGATTGGCTATTCACCTTCCTGCAGGGGCCGACGCCGATTCGGCCGTGGCTGAAGATCAGGATGCCGACGTTTCATTTCACCAACGCCGAAGACGACATGATCGTGAATTATTTCACGGCGCTGTCCGACATCAACGTGCCGTTCATGTTCCTCAACACCAACATGATTCCGCCGGCCGAGCTGCAGGCGGGCGCCAAACTGATGACCAAGGATTACTTCAACTGCTTCAGCTGCCATCAGCAGGGCGACAAGAAGCCCGAAGGCCCGGAGTCGGGATGGGCGCCGGACCTGGCGCTGGCGCACGCGCGCTTGAATCCGGACTGGATATTGAAGTGGATCGCAAATCCGTCGAAGCTGCAGCCCGGAACCAAAATGCCGTCATTCTATCCCGGCGGCCCCGACGACATCCTCGGCGGCAACCAGGACGAGCAGATTCGCGCGCTGCGCGATTACATCTTCTGGTTCGGCACGCATCCGGGCGAGACCATACCGGGGCAGGTGGCCGCTATTCCGGAAAAAGTGAGTAAGGCAACGATTCCGCCGAAAGTGACCAGGAAGTAGATGACGCTCGTCCAATTGTTTGAGTTGGCAACTGATTATTAGCTAATGTGGATGATTGCTTAACTGAGTAAACGATCCGGGTAACTCCCCAGGAGGGAATGGTAATGAACAAGTTTCGAGTTGTACTGGCGGCCACTGCCGGTGTCGTGCTCTGCCTGAGCGTCGGCGCCAGTCTCGCGAGCGCGGCCGGCGGCACGATTAGCGGAACCGTCAAGTACGACGGCGCCGCGCCCGCACCC
>JBOHWI010000527.1:0-5650 GCA_050736675.1 Binatus sp. (SeqCode) | reverse complement strand
TCCTACGACAGATGCGAGAAAATGCTGGTCTGACGCAGGAAGAACTCGGGCAGAGGCTCGGTATGAGCCAAGCCCGGATTAGCGAACTCGAGCGTGGCGGAACGCCCGAAGGAATGAGCTATTCGATCCTCCGGCGCGCTGCCATTGCTTGCAACTTGCCCGATTGGCCGCCAGCTCCGACGGCAAAGGCGACCGTATCGTCAAGTGTCATAGGAGCCGTGCGCGATAAGCTTGAGCGCTTCGTCACGCCGGAGGAGCTGTACACTAAGAAATGACCGTCGCCTGCGCGTGCGGAGTCGCTGATTTCTTCGCGTGGGCGAGCGGCATTCTAGGCGTTGTGGGTTCGCTTCTTCTCATAAGGCCCCTCTTTCTTCTGCTCAAACATCGTGAGGTGCTCGACGATATGGCCTATGGGCTCGATTACGATCTCCTTTCGGCCGAACTGGCTCAAAAAGTCAAGGTGGCTCGGAAAGTGATCGCGGGTAAACTACGTGAGCAACGGTTTGCCTGGAAGCCGTGGGTTGGAGCAGGGGCAGTTGCCCTCGGCTTGTCCCTGGCGTGCGCTCTCGTTCAAGGCTGGTGCCTCTACGCCGCCAAGTTTTTCTAGAGCAAGACTTTCAGCAGTTCGCGGCGCCGGAGCTGGACCCGACCTTAGGGGCCGTTGGGGCCGATGTCGTGTGAATACAGGTTTTGCTGGGAGACGCCCCATTGCGAGCCTGGCAAGTTTGGCAGGTTGGATTCGCGCGGCGCGTCGGGGCCGTCGACAGTAACGTCGCCGCCGCCGGGTATTGGGATCGTCACGATATCGGGATTAGTGAGATCGTCCGGCGCAGGCATCGGCAGGTCGGTCGGAGATTGATAGTTGGGGCCTGCGCCATAGGAGGAGTCGGGAATCGGGACCGTGCCGTCCTGTCCGTGCGCGATACCGGCCGCGAGCAGGATCAGCGTCGCGCCAATTGCCAAGGGGCGTTTGACGTGTCCTAATGACATCGCGATCGATTGTTGCATGCATGCAATGAGAATGCATCTTCTTAATGTGGGGAATTCGCCGTTGCTGATCTCAACGTCATACCGCGAATCAGCCAGCGCAATGGAAGTGGCTTGCTGCAACCAAATTCGACGCGAAGTGAACTTTTGCCAGCCGTATTGACTTTGCGAGCCCCGGCTGTAGCTTTCATAACTGCAGAGTCGCCGGTCCCAGCTTGCGCGCTGTCGCGCGAGCCCAGATTCGTAGTAGGGGGAGTGATGGGACTGGGCGTAATTGTCAGTGCCTGGCCGGTGGTTGTGCGAAAATTTGATGAGGAATCCAGGGTAACCTAATGCCTGCATGCGGGAAGTGCGGCAAAGAAAACCCGGAGGGCACGGTATTCTGCGGATACTGTGCGACTCGGCTGGCGAAGCCTGCGGGCCAACCCGCATCGCCACAGTCAAATCCCGCCGGCAATCCCGCTTCTTCACCGCCACTACGCGATACGTCGTCTCAGCCCAGACCGTACAAGCCTGAAATACGTACGCCCGTGATCCGCAGTTCGTCGCCGCCACCAAGCGGCGACGACAAGGGCAAGGGCGGATTCCAGTTGATCCCGTGGAGCGAACTTTCGGCCGGTCAACGAGTAGGACGGGCGATTGCGGCAGCGATCGTACTATTTCTGATCTTTTTCATGCTGCGCGGGATGTTGCGCAGTGTCGGCGACATGCGCCAAACCAATCCCAGCGGGCCTTCGGCAGAGGGTTCGAACGCTCCGATCACCGAAGGCGACCGCAAAGACGGAATCGAGTCGTTGTGCAAGGTGTTTCAAATCTATGGGTTGCCAAAGACCGACAAGGATGCGACCGAGGCGGCCCGCAACGCGGCCGAGCTGTTCAAACTTGCCGGCAATGAGTCGCCCGAGCGCAGCGCGTACATCCTGAGCACGATCGTGAAGGAGTTCCGCGGCGGTAAACTGGGGCAGTCCGACTGTGCCCAGGCCGGAGCACCGCTGCCGACGTCGGAAGGCGCCACTGACAATCCGTCGCCCGACGTCCAGCGATAACGGACGGCTATCGCAGCGCAGAATGGGGCCGTGAGGTGGTCCAGTAATAAATCGGCACGCCGCTCAGCGCGATTAGCAATCCCGGCCAGGTGAAGCGCGGTTTCAGGATCAACAGATCGACCATCAAGGCCGACGCCGCGATGACGTAGAGCGCCGGCAGCACCGGGTAGCCCCACGCGCGGTACGGACGTGGCGCGTCAGGCAGGCGGCGGCGCAGCACGAACACGGCCGACACCGTCAGCACGTAAAACATCAACTGTGCGAAGATCACGTAGTCGAGCAATTCGGAATAAGTGCCCGACAAGCAGAGCACTCCGGCCCAGACTCCCTGCATCACGAGCGCTACGGCGGGCACGCTCGCACGATTGAGGCGGCCGGCGGCGGCGAAGAAGACGCGATCATGAGACATCGCGTAGATGACGCGAGCGCCCGTCAGGATGAGCCCGTTGGCGCATCCAAAGCAGGAGATCATGACGAGGATTGCGGTAATCCTGGCGCCCGCACCGCTCCACACAACCTCCATCGCGGCCGCCGCGACGCGATCGCTGTACGCATGCGCGATTCCGCGCCCCATCACAGTTGCCGCGTCGGCAGTTCCCGACGCGGGCAGCTCGCAGAGGTACGCGAGGTTGGTGAGTATGTAGAGCGCGATCACGACGCCGGTTCCGAACGCGAGCGCGAGCGGGAGATCGCGTTTGGGATTGCGCACCTCGGCGGCAGCGAAGGTGACGCTGGCCCAGGCGTCGGCCGAGAACAGCGCACCGACCATCGCGGCGCCGAACACGCCTGCTCCCGCGATCGACAGGGACGGGGCGCCGAAAAATGCGGTCGAGCTGCCGAAGTTCGCGTGGAGCGCGGTCGGATTCGGCGCCAGAATGCATCCAACGACAACGATCAAGCCTAGCGAGAGAATTTTTGCGGTGGTGAATGAGTTCTGCAGCCACTTGCCCAGGTCGAGGCCGCGCAGATTCGCCGCGGTGAGGAGCGCGATCACCGCGATGGCGCCGACGCGCTCGCCCGACAATCCTGCGCCGCCCACGCCGAACCACAGGCCCGAACCGAGCACGGGCCACATCACGCCGGCAAACCGCGCGAACGCAACCGCGACGGCGGCGATCGTGCCGGTCTGAATGACGAGCAGGAGCGTCCAGCCGAACATGAACGCCCACATCCCGCCGTAGGCCTCGCGCAGATAGACGTACTGGCCTCCCGCCGCCGGCATCATCGCGGCAAGCTCGCCGTACGCCAGCGCACCCGCGATCGTCATCGCCCCGGCGACCAGCCAGACCGCAAGCAACGCGGCGGGAGTGCGGACCTGCCGGGTGATATCGGCGGAGACGATAAAGATGCCCGAGCCAATCATCGAGCCGGCAACCAGGGTCGCCGAGTCGAAGAGTGAGAGCCCCGGCCTCAGATGCTCGGACGGGGCCGGTTTGGGAACGGTGGTCGCCATCGCGAAACGCATCGTAGCACTAGCGTCGGGCAGAAAAACCAGCCCCAAGGATCCAGCTTCGAGTCCACATTGATCTAATTGAAGAACCGGGCTTAGCTGGAATCAGCGATCAAACGCTTTGGCAATGGAGGCGACCGATGCCGACAAAGAGAAAGACCGTGAAACGAAAGAAGGCTGTGAAGCGCGTCCCCGGACAATTCGAGCAACTGCGCAAAACCGTCAAGGCGTTGCGACTCAAGCTCGAACGCGAGACGAGAGCGCGAAAGATCGAGGCGCGCGTCAAGAGCGAGGCGCAAAAGGCGCGCGCGCAGCTCGCCTCGCAGATAGCGGCGCTGCGCGACCAGGGACGCAAGCTCGCGTCCGAATTGAAGTCAGCGCTCAACGACGCCGGCAAGCGCGACGCGGCCCGTCAGCAGGCGCTCGGCAAGATTGCGGGGCTCAAGGCCGAGTACACGAAGAAGTCCGCGGAGCTGAGGTCGGAACTATCGCGTGCTACGAGCGAGCTGGCGCGCAAGTCGGACGAACTGAAGAAGCTTGCGGGTGAAGCCGCGCATCGCGCGGCCGAGATAATTCGCAGCGAAGCGCCGCCCGCGGCGCCCGAAACTGCGGCGGGCGGAGCCTCGGAGCCGCGTAGGGAATCCGCGGCAACCGGACCCTTGAGCAGCGGTTATGAAAAGGAACCCGACGAGGAACAATAGCTCGAAGCCGCCGAGATGAAACAGGAAAGGCGAAAGCACGAACCCAATTTTGGGCCCGAATTAGAGAGTGGGCAGATCTTCCCGAATGGCGCGGTCAGCGAGTCTCCCGCGCGCCGACGGCTCTCAACGGCGCGCGGGAACCCGCCAGGAATACGAAGTGAATTACGGCGCGGCCGGGCTGGCTTCGGCAGCAGGACTCGCGGCCTCAGCAGCGCTGGGCGCCGCACCTTCGCTGGCGGCTTCGGCAGGCGCGGCCGCAGACGCTTCGGGAGCGGGAGCCGTCTCCTCGGATTTGCTGCACGCCGTAGCGAAGAACATCGAAACTAGTGCTAGAAGCAGGACCTTGCGCATCGCTTTCTCCTTGATTGGTCGGTTCCCAATTGAGCGCGGAATCTCGAAACGGGGCAAGGATACGATAGGTGCAACATAACTTCAAGCGTGCGCTTTACTCGATTTCCAGCAGGCGGCGGTCGGCAAGAGTAGCCCCTGCGGCTCCGGCGGGCAATAAATTTTTTGACTATTTCGCCGGCATCTGTATGATTCGATCATCAATTTGCGCCTTGTGGGCGGATGAGGTGGAGGTAGTCGGGTGGAAGATCGGCGCGTTATTTTCGCGGGCATTGGGCTCGCAAATCGGCACAATTCTCAAATCGTCGAGCATGAACTCGACATGGTCCGAAGCGCGGGGCGTCCGCCGGCGGGTGCGCATACGCTCACGCGAATCCTGAACTGGCTGATGCCGTCGGGACGGTTGGTAGGTCCACCGATGCGCTCGGTGGCGCGGGAGCTCGAAGAGACCTATCCCGGCCGCGAATTATAAGTACAGACTCGCGACGCGCATTCTCACTTCGTTCGCGGGGAGGGAGACTACGATGAGCGCGATCTCGCGAATCTCGACCAATACTCCGTGGGAGCCGATCGTCGGCTATTCGCGGCTGGTGAGGGCGGGCGACGTTGTCGCGGTTTCCGGCACCACAGCCACCGACGAGCGCGGACTGATCGTCGGCGCGGGACAGATGTATGTACAGGCGCGCCAGGCGCTTGGCAACATTCGCGCGGCGCTCGAGCGCACGGGCCTCGCGATGCATCAGGTGATCCGCACGCGGATGTTCGTCACCGACATGGAGCGTTTTGCCGAAGCGGCGCGCGCGCACCGGGAATTCTTCGCGGCCTCGCCGCCCGCGTCGACGGTCGTTGAAGTGCGGCGGCTCGCACATCCCGACATGATGATCGAGATCGAAGCTGACGCATACGCAGGCAGCGCGAATAGCCGGACGACCGGCGCGAAGTCGAAGTCGGCGGTTAAGCCGAAGGCGAGAGCGAAGCCGGCGTCGAAGAAGGCCTCGCGCCGCAAGTAACAACGCCGGAACGATTCGGGCTACTGGTCGAACACCCCGGCAACGGCACGTATTCCCTGCGCGCCGCCGGCTGAATGAAACGCGATGGCCGCTGATGCGATATAGGGT
>JBOHWI010000526.1:0-6289 GCA_050736675.1 Binatus sp. (SeqCode) | reverse complement strand
GTCGAATCCATCGCAAATTACTCCACCGCCGTCACTGGCGCAGAATTCAGCATCGCCGGCACAGCGCGCATCATTTGAGGAGCAATCGAGGGGCCAGAGTCAGGCGTGAATTTCGGCCGCGGTCTGTGCCAGGTAGGCTTGGTAGTCGAGGTTGGTCGCCAGCAGTTGAGCATGCGTTCCGGAGGCGGCAATCGTACCGCCGTGAATGAAGAAGATGCGATCGCAAGCGGCGAGAGTGCCGGCGCGATGGGCGACGATGATGACGATTCGATCGCGAGCGAGCGTGGTCAGGGTCTTTATGAGCTCGGATTCCGAGACGGGATCGAGCGGCGCAGCCGGTTCGTCGAGGACGATGATTTCCGGGCGTCGAAGCAGGGCGCGCGCGATGGCGATTCGCTGTTTCTGCCCGACCGAAAGGCGCGCGCCACGCCGCCCGAGAATGGTCGCGTACCCGTCGGGGAGCCGTTCGATAAATTCCGCCGCACCCGCCATCGCGGCCGCTTCGTGAACGTCGGCCGGCGACGCGCCGGAGTTTCCGTAGCGGATGTTTTCCTCGATCGAAATTGAAAACAGCGCCTCACTCTGAAATACGAAACCGACGCGCGCGCGAATCGTGTCGGGTGCGATCGCGCGCGAATCGACGCCGTCGAAAGCGATCGTCCCGGCCAACGGCTCGGTGAAACGCGGTATCGAATGGATGAGCGTGGTCTTGCCGCATCCGCTCGGCCCCGCCAGCGCGACCATCTCGCCGGCTCGCATCGACATCGTGACCTCGCGCAGGACGGTCACATCGCCGTAGCCGATCGCGACGCCGCTGAATTCAAGGCGGTTCACGCGTGCGCTGAGGCCGTCGCCGCGTCCGTCCGCGACCGGCTCGGCCAGGTTGTCGAGGACGCTATGGACCCGGCGCAGCCCCGCGACCGACGCCTGTATCGAGGCCCACGTGCTGCCGATGATCGACATCGGATTCGCCAGCATCCCGCCGTAGCCCGCCAGCAGCACGATGTCGCCGAGCGTTATGCGGCCCACAATCACCTGCATCATCAGATAGTAGAGGCTGTATCCGATCAGCAGGCAGCTGAAGGGCGCGATCACGATCACGATCACAAAGATTATCGCCAACATGCGCAGTGTCGAGCGAAAAGACTGCCAGCTCGCGGCATCGACGACCGCCGTCTCGCGAGCCTCCTGCCCAAACGCCTTGATTAGCTGGACCTGCGCGACGCGTTCCTCGAACGCGGCCATCACTTCGCTGCCGCTTTCGCGCATCGATTGGCTTTGATCGCGCAGCGCGCGTCCAAATACGCTGCTGCCAATCGCGACGACCGGCAAACACAATATCGCGACGACGATGATTCCGGGCTCGTTGTTGAATTGTAGGGAGAGCACGACCATCGCCATCACGAACATCAGTACCGACATGATTGGCGCGAGCACGCCGCGATAAAATACCGGTCCAATCGACGCGCTGTCGTACATCACGCGGAACACGGCGTCGCCGATTTTTTGGTCGGCGTAGAGCGCCAGCGGCGAGCGCAAAAATCGTTCGTAGATCGCCGTGCGCAACGATTGGTTCATCCGCTGCGTGAGCTCGATCGTGACTCGCGATTCGAGATATCCGAACAGGCCGTTCCAAAGACTCCCGCCTTCGTTGGCGTCGTTGGCGGTGATGCCGGCCTGGTCGAGGCCGCCGCTGTTTACGTTGGTGCCGAGCGACTGCGCGTCGCCACGGATCATCCCGATCAGAATTACGGCCGCCACCAGGAACAGTGTGACCGCGACCAGCAAACCGCTGCGGCTGGTACCGACCATCGGAGTCAGAATCGCGCCGGGAATGCCCGTAAGCGGATGGCCGTCGATCACGTTGTCGATGACGATTTTCAGCGGCCACGGCGTCATCAGAAAAAATGTCAGCGAGACGAACACCAACGCGCACTTAATCGCAACCAGCCGGCGATAGCGGCGGACGAACGGCCAGCTCTTGACCAGGATGCGCCAGGCTTCCCGCCAGGTGAGCGGAGTCTGCTCGTCGGCGTAGAGAAGACTCGCGCGCGAGTCGCGCGGTGCGGCGTCAGGCATTGCCCACCTCGCGAACCGGGACGTCCTCAAGCGCGGATCCGTCGGCGGCTACCAGCCGGCCTGCCGCCAACTGATAGATTTTGTCTGCGCGCGACGCGGTCGTGCGGCGATGCGTCGCGAGGATCACCATGCGTTGCTCCGGCGCTTCGTTCACCCAATCGCGCAGGCCGCGCATCACGGCATCTTCCGTCGCTACGTCCAGCGCCGAGGTTGGCTCGTCGAGCAAAAGGATCGGCGCATTGCGCAAAATCGCGCGCGCGAGGCCGAGCCGCTGCGCCTGCCCGGTCGAAAGCTTCGATCCCTTTTCGCCGAGCTTCGTGTCGAGGTCGCTCGGCAGCGAACGAACAAAGTCGCCCAGACCGGCGCGCGTAATTGCTTCCGCAACTTCGGCCGTCGATGCGTCCGGACGCCCGTAAGCCACATTGTCGCGGATGGTCGCGGTGAACAGCGGATTTTCCTGCAACGCAACCGATAGCATTCCGCGCCACGCCGGAAGCTCGAAGCCGTCAATCGGCTCGCCGTCGAGCAGAATCCGCCCGGCCGTCGGATCGAAAAATCTCACGATGAGCGAAATAATCGTGCTCTTGCCGGAGCCGCTCGGGCCCGCGATCGCGGTGATTTCCCCCGCTCGGGCGTCGAGGCTGACGCCGGCGAGCACCGGCGTGCGCAAATCGTAACCGAAGGTCACGCGGTCGAAGGTCAGCGCCGTAAAGGACTTTGGCGGGATCGCGCGGCCATCCCTGACACTCTGCTCCGGCGTTTGACCGAGCATCTCGAGCACGCGCGAGATAGCGACGACCACGTCCTGCATACTGCCCCACAGGTCGGTGAGATTTCGCGTGCGCGCACTTACGTGCGCAACCAGCTCGAGCGAACCCTGGAACAGTCCAAGCGAGACGACAACGCGCCCGAGGCCCGCGGTCCCTCCGGCCATCACTTCGGCCGCGCCTACGTACATCGCCCCGACATACGCGAGCCCGCGTACGGTGTTGGTCATGACGCGATAGCGCGCGAGCATCAGGCGCGCCCGGCGGCCGGCCAGGAATGCGGTCCAGTTGTCGCGCGCGTAATTTTCCGCTTCGCCGGCCTCGGTGCCGAATGCTTTGACGGTTTTGATCGAGGCGAGCGTTTCTTCGATGCGCGTGGTCGCTTGCGCTGTCGTCTCACGCTCGGAAATGAACGCGGCGCGCAGCGAATCGGCGAACATCCAGGCCAGTATGAGGTTCGCGGGTATCAGCAAGGCCGCAATCAGCGCCAACCGGTAGTCGTACCAGAGCAGGTAGAGCAGGGTGCCGACGGCAGCGGGAACGAAAATCAGCGGTTGAACGATCAAGCCGTTGATCACGCTCGGAATCGCGGCGGAGTCCTGGAACATCCTGAAAATTGCGTCGCCGATCTTCTCCTCGGAATGAAAGCGGACGCTCAGTTCCTGCATGCGGGTGTAGAGATTGACCCGAAAGAGATTGCTGACGCGCTGCAGAATCCAGATCCCGTAGCCGAAAAGAAGGCCGAAAACGATCAAGGCGAGCACCGAGGCGATTCCACCCACTACGCAGGCGTGAATCAGCACCGTGCGCCGATCGGCATGCAGCGGCACCCGGAGCATCCACGCCTGCGCGGTCGTCAAGGCGGCGCCATGACCGACGACGTCGAAGAATACGCGCGTGAGGTTGAGCCCAACCAGACCGCCGAGCAAAGCCGGCATCGCGAGCAGGAAAAGGTATACGAGATGGCGGCGGTACGGGCGGACGAACGGCCACACCCGCGTGGCCAGGCGGAATACGTCGCGCGAACGGAGTCGGCGAGCAGCGGGAAACGCTACTTCGTTCGCCGGCGGAGGCGCGGTAATCGCTTCAGGGCTCAATCGCGCCGACTCACTTGCCGGGGGCCGCGCCCGCCGCGGCCAGTATGTTGTCCTCGAGAACGAACCTCGATGTGCACGCAACTTTGTTCTCATTGGCGCCGAGCGCGTAAGCGCCCTGGAAGTCCGCGGACACGCTTGCGAGGGTGGAGAGCCGGGTGGATTTCTCCAGCTTGACGGTCACGGTCACCGTGCCGTCCTGCAATTTGTAGATCATCTGAACCGGACCGGTCTCGCAGAATGCCCACTTCGTCCACGATTCGTCGTCGATGCCGGACTGCTTCGCGACCAGAGTGTGAGTCGCTTTGTCGGCGCTGACGAGCTGGAAATTGCTCAGCGATGAGTCCGTGAAATATTTCTTGACGGAGGCGAAGACTTCATCGATCGGCTTTTGAATTTCATTCATCCGCGGGACGATCCGGGGCGTTTCGATTGTGAGCGCAGTTGAGGC
Organism: Binatus sp. (SeqCode); assembly: GCA_050736675.1. GTDB lineage: Bacteria > Desulfobacterota > Binatia > Binatales > Binataceae > Binatus. Next base: position 1,898 of record JBOHWI010000526.1, on the reverse strand, counting down.
GAACAGTGTCACGATGATCAATACCGCTAGTATTTTCATGACTCCTCCATGTGGCGTAAGTAATTGAGTCACTTGGGATCATAACGGCCCGCAGAGCGGCGGGTAAAGGAGAGCTTCATGCCCGCGTTAGTTTTCGAAAAACGAAATCACGTCGCCTATCTCACGCTCAACCGGCCCGAGGTTCACAACTCGCTGAATCCCGAAATGCTCGTCAGCCTCGCGGCTGCGTGGGAAGAGATCGATGGCGACGACGCGGTTCGCGCGACGATTGTGACGGGCGCGGGCAAAGTCGCGTTCTCGGCCGGCGCCGATCTCGGAAGGTTGATTCCGCTGTTCACCGGAGCGCGAAAACCGGAGGACGAGTGGGATGCCAGGCTGCTCGCCGATCGCAAGCTTGGCGATATCGCGCTGCTGCGCGGCTACGATATGGACAAGCCCGTGATTTCCGCAGTCAACGGATTCTGCATTGCGGGCGGAATGGAATTCATTCAGGGGACCGATCTCCGCGTCGCGTCGGAGAACGCGAGTTTCGGCTTGCAGGAAGTGAAGTGGGCGATCATCCCGGCCGCCGGATCGCTGGCGCGGCTGCAACGGCAGATTCCTTACTGCAAGGCGATGGAGATTCTGCTGACGGGAAACAGGATCGACGCGCAGGAGGCGTGGCGGCTGGGGCTCGTCAACTACGTCGTGCCTCAGGAGAAATTGATCGCGAAGGCGGAAGAACTCGCTGCGACGATCGCGCAGAACGGCCCATTGGCGGTGCGCAAGATCAAAGAGGCGGTGCGGCGAACCTCGGGGCGTCCATACGAAGAAGCGTTCAAAATCGAAAACGAAATTGCGCGCGAAGTGATGAAGTCCGCGGACGCGAAAGAAGGCCCGCGCTCGTTCATGGAGAAAAGAAAGCCAAACTACAAGGGCAGGTAGTGTTTACGCACCCGCCAGCGCGCGCATTGTGTTGGGATAGTCGCGCGTCGCGGTCGCGGCCGGGCCGATCGGGAATACCACGGGATGGGTAACCCCGGCGGCGCGAAATCGCGCGACGAAATCGCGGCCCGCTTTGGCATTCCCGAATACCGCGATCTTCCTAAATGACGCTTCCGAGATGGCTCTGGGAGCTACGTCCCGCTTACCTTCCTTCCACAGCCGCCGCACCTCGTCGAACTCTGCCGCAAGTCCGTAGCGCGCGAACATCTTGTTGTAGCTGTCCACGAAAGCGTAACTCGCAAGCTCGCGCCGGAACGAATCGACGGCTTTGTCCTCGTCCTCCGTGATGCACATGCGGATGTAGATGCCCACGTCAACGGCGGACGGGTCGCGTCCCGCAGCCTTTACACCCTCACTGATGTGCTGCACCATCGACGCGATTGCCTCGGGTGGCGAGTAGTTCATCAAGACGCCGTCGGCGACTTCGCCGGCCAGTCGCAGCATCGGCGCATTGAGTCCCGCCAGGAAAATCTTCGGCGGATGTGGCGCCGTGATGCGCATGCTCAGCTTGAAATCGGATTTGTACACTTCGCCCTGGAACTTCGAGCGGCCTTCGGTGAACAACTGGCGCATGATCGTGACACATTCCCGCATCGCAGTGACCGGCTTGCGATACGACGCGCCGTGCCATCGCTCGACGATGATCGGACTCGACACGCCCAGACCCGCGATCGCGCGTCCGCCGGACATTTCGTTGATGGTCAGGAAACCCATCGCCATCGCGCCCGGCGTGCGAATCTGAATCGGTATGACTCCGGTGGCCAGTTCCGCTTTGCGCGTGTTGACCGCTATCGCGGCCAGGCTGACGAACGCATCGGGTCCGCTGACTTCCGCAATCCAGAGCGAAGTGTAGCCCAAGTCCTCGGCCTCGCGGATCAGTGCGAGGCGTCCGGCCAGCGCGTCGGCGCCGACGC
>JBOHWI010000525.1:0-4503 GCA_050736675.1 Binatus sp. (SeqCode) | reverse complement strand
GCTCAATATCAATGCGATGATCAAAAACGGAGTTCCCAACCAGCCAGCGATTTTGAAGATCCAACGGCTGTTCTCGATCCTCGACGTGAATACCGATCTGGTTCAGGCTATCATCGAGTGGATTACTCCGAACGGCGCCAATGCATCGGGCGGCGGCGGCAACGACTACCTGGGGCTGAAACCACCGTATCAGCCGCGCTACGGCCCGATGCCGACGATGGGTGACTTGCAGATGGTCAGAGGATTCAACGAGGCAATCTTCAATCGGGTGAGCCCGTTCCTGACCGTAATGCCGGTAGCGGCAGTGAACGCCAACACCGCGACCCCGCAGGTGATAGCCGCGCTGGAGCCGGAATTGACCGAGGATCAAAAGCTGGTGGAGGAGATTATCGAGGCGCGCACGATTCGGCCGTTCTCCCAGCCTACCGACATCATGAACCTGCCGGACCTTGCCCAGATTGGGCCGCGCCTTTCGAGAGACGTCGACATGCGCAGCCAGTTTTTTACGATTAACGGGATGGGGACCTATGCGGGCGCCCGCAAAATCATCAACGCGACGTTCCATCGCGAAACCAGCGGCATCGGAAAGCTGGCAGCATGGCATGAGGACTAGGGTCAAGGGCGCTTAATGGCTCAACGAATACTTGCGCTGGAGTTTGTGGGCGACCGGGTGCGCGCGGCAGCCGCGGAGCGCTCGTGGAATTCGTTCAAGCTCGCCGGCGTGTATGACAAGGTTCGCGCCGACGACGAGGCCGACCTCAGCGGCGCGCTGTCGCGGCTGGTCGCCGAGACGGGCCAGCCCGACATAGTGATATCCGCGCTGCCGGCAGATAGCGTGGCCAAACGCTTGCTCGAACTGCCGTTTAAGGATGCGCGACGGCTGCATCAGGTGGTGCCATTCGCACTGGAAGAGCACCTGCCGTTCCCGGTCGATAACACCGTCGTCGCGTTCACCCGAGTCGGGCGCAAAGACGACCATACCCTGGTCATGGCCGCGATGGTGCGCAAGACCGACTTGCAGCATCATCTCGATTTGTTGCATAAGGCGGGACTCGATCCCAAGACGGTCACCTTGGCGCCACTCGCGCTGGCCGCGCAATTTGCGCGCGCACAGAACGGCTCCAAGCCAATGGCGCACCTGGTCGTCGAAGGCGATGAGGCGTCCACTTCGGTCGTGCTGGTCGATGTGGGCGGCACACCGCGCGCGATGCGCTCGATGCACGGCGGCCTGATGACGGCGGACGGGTCGGCAGTCTCGCCGGACGCGGCTGCGCCGATTCTCAATTCCGTGCGTCAGATCCTGCTCGCGCACGGCGAAGAAACCGACCAGACCGAGGTGATCCTCGCGGGCGCGGCGGCTGCGTATCCGAAAGTGCGCGGACTGCTGTCAGATTCGCTCGCGCTGTCAGTGCGCGACGGCGGCGCGTTCGACTACACCGGGATCTTCGAAGGTTCGGTGCCGAATACCGGCAAGTATTCGTCGTGCGTCGCGATGTTGCTCGGCGAGTCGCCCAGCAAGCCGTTCGATTTGATCAATTTTCGTCAGGGCGAGTTCATGTTTCGCGGACGGGTCCGCGGCGACCTTAGCCCCTTTTACACCTCGGGAATCCTTGCCGCCGCGCTGGTGGCGGTGATCATTTTTCATTTCGCCCTAGGCGTGTCCGCCAATCTGCATCGGCTCAGCCGGCTCAACGCGGAAATCGCCGCCGTCGCCGGACCGGTCCTCGGCGATACCGACCCCGCCGACGCCAAGGAGCAGTTGACGACCGGAATCGCAAAGATGAATCATCGGCTGGCTCTGATCGGCGGCAACCTGACTCACTCGCCGCTCGACACGCTGGCCGCGGTTTCCCGTGCATTGCCGCCCCGCTTTCCGGTCCAGATGGCCGACGTTCAGATCGATTCCCAAGGCCTGCGCGTGACGGGCCAGGCGGATTCGTTCGCAACCGTCGACCAGGCCAAGAAGGCTCTCGACGCGAGCGGCTACTTCGGCTCGATCGAAGTCGCGCACGCCAAGGCCGGATCGGACCCGAGCAAAGTGGATTTTCGGATGGACGCAAATTTCAAGGACGCAGTGCCGGCCAACGATCGCGAGGAAGCCGCCGAATGAGAGCGAAGAATAGCTGCCATGCTTAAAGACTGGATCGACAATTTGCGCGCGCGAGTGATGAATTTGATCCGCCCATTGCTGAAGCAGGCGGCCACCCGCGTCGATCCGCTGATTGCGCAGGCGCGCGGGCGCTACCAGAAACTCGAGCCGCGCGAACGCATTCTTGTGCGGGTCGCTGCCGGGCTGGTCGGAGTTTTTCTGCTCTACAACCTGATCTACACGCCGATCGTGGATTTGAGCTCCGGGCTGCAGAACAAGATCGTCCAGCGGCAACGGGACCTCGCCGAAGTTCGCCGGCTCGCCGCCACTTATGCGCGGCTCAAAATGCAACTGACCAGTGCCGAGCGGCACACGGTTCCGCTGGGCAAGGATTTCTCGCTGTTCTCGGTCGTCGAAGCGTCGATGACCAAGAGCGTCGGCCGCGAAAAGATTGGATCGATCACCCCCGGCTCCGATCGCAAGCTGGCCGACGGATTCACCGAATACAGCGTGGTGCTGAAGCTCGACAACGTGAATCTCGCGCAGGTGGTTGACGCGCTTTACGGCATCAACGCGCTGTCGATGCCGATTGGCGTGTCGAACATTCGCATCCAGCGCCGCACCCAGGATACGCATTCCTACGACGTTGACCTCACCTGTGTCGCGCTCGCCAAGAATATCTGATGGGCCGGGAAAGTCGTCCGCGCCATACCAGAGAACCAATCTCATTCGAGTCGGTTATGCGGTCGTCGGGCTGACCCTTTTCGCCGCGTACCTGATCTCGACCTTCCCGTACTCCGCCACGTTGACGAAAGTCCTCGCGCCGATGGGGCTCGAGGTTTCCAGCACCAGACAGAGCGCCAGCTTTCCCTTCGGCGCGAAGCTGGCCGGCGTCCGCCTGAGCTCCACCCGGACCGCATCCGGGGGTCTGCTCGTCGAGAGCCCGGCCGTCACGATCACGCCGGCGTTTCTCTCGATGCTGACGCTGCATCCCGGCGTGCGGGTGAAAGCCGCGCTTTACGACGGCGTTGTGAACATCACCCTGCGTCAAAGCGGCGGCGGCACGGCTATCAGCTACGAGCTCGACGCCGTGAATATAGCGCGTCAGAGCCTGTTCACGATTCCCGGCGCCGCGGCTTGCGGAACACTCTCTGGGAGCGGAAATCTGTGGCTGTCGTCCGGCAACATCGCGCAGACCGGCGAGGGCGAACTGAACGCGACGGGACTGACGCTCAAGTCGCCGTTTGCGACGGCGCCGATCCGTCTCGGCGAGGGGCATTCAGAGTTCAAGCTGGATCATGGCATCCTGACGATCGAACAATTCACGACCACGGGCGGCGATTTGACGCTCACCGCCCGGGGAACCGTTCAGATCGCGCCCCAGGCGGGCGAAAGCGTGCTCGCCATCCAGTTTACTCTTTCCGCGGCGCCTGCCGCCGCCGTGCAGTTGTCGGGGTTGTTCGCGATGTTGCCGCATCCGCCCGGACCGCGCCCCTATCGATTGACCGGCACGCTCAGCGCGCCACGAATCAGCTGAGTCTACTATTCACGCCGGTGCGGATTTGAAAAATTCCAGCACCGCTTGCTGATAGCGCGGGTCGCCGGGAGCCGTCAGATGATCGCGTCCTTCGAGCATCACGAGCTTGCTGCCCGGGATCGAATCGCGCAGCAGCGTCGGATTGCCGACCAGAACGTCCTTGGTCCCGATTACGATCATCACCGGCACGCGAATGTTCTTTGCCGCAATCTGCTCGGCCGTAAGATCATCGCGACTCGATCCCATGCACGCGGCCAGCGCCTTCAGGTCGTTGCCGGTGATCTCCGCGAATTGACGAAACTGCCTGGCCGTCTCATCGGTAATCGCTGAAGCGTTCTCGGCGAGCAGGGCATCGACGATCGGCTTGCGGTCGAAGGCACGCGTCGTCGCCGTTGCCGCTCCGATTCCGCCGAGCACTGCCGCGCACAGACGCTCAGGATGCGACATCAGCAGGCCCGTCACAATTCGTCCGCCCATCGAATAGCCCATGATCAAGGTGCGCTTGATTCCCAGATGATCCAGCAGGCGAATCACATCGTCGCCCATCGTCTCACCGGCATAGGCGGCCGGGTCGTGCGGCTTGCCGCTCTTGCCGTGGCCGCGGCAATCGAGCGCGACGACCCGGTAGTGCTGCGCAAGCGGCGTGAACCAACCCGGGCCCCAGTTATGCTCCGCGCGCGACGCGAAACCGTGCACCAGCACGACCGGCTCGCCCTTGCCGTGTTCCTCGAAATGAATCTGCACGCCATCGGAATCGAAGTTAGCCATAGTTCAGCACTCCCGCGCGGATTCTGTCATTGTGTCTTGCAGACATAATCGAATAGCCGCACAATCTGCGCAAATCAAACTCGCACGGAATTTCAGATGTCATCAGACC
>JBOHWI010000524.1:0-12923 GCA_050736675.1 Binatus sp. (SeqCode) | reverse complement strand
GGATACACGGTTGCGCGCGCCAGGACATCGTCGGCATGCACCGCCATCGCGACTGCCTCGCGGCTCTTCAAAGTGCCGGGCGCGACCAGGCGAAGATCGTCGAAGCCCATGTTCTTGAGCGCCCGCGCCGCCGCGCCGATGTTGCCTGCCGATTGCGGCCGGTAAAGCACAAACGCAAAATTGTCGCGCGCCGCCATCTTCTTCTTATGAGAGTCTCGCTGCCGCAAAGAAAGGGCTGCGTCTCCTTGCCGACACCGGGTGCAGGGGTCACCCCTGCTGAAGGAAGTGTGAAACCGACCGCGGGTTTCACTACAATTAAGTTCCTCTGATGAAGATTATATCCTTCGGCGATGTTCATATGGCGACGCGCAATCTCGACCGGATGGGCGAGGTGATGCGCGATTGCGACCTGGTAATCGTGTCCGGCGACCTCACCAACTTCGGCGGCGTCGACGACGCGCGCAAGGTTGTCGACGACGTTCGCCGCGCCTGTCCTGCCGTGCTTGCGCTGCCCGGTAATCTCGACAAGCGCGAGGTGATCCCATTCCTCGAAGACGATGGAATCGCGCTACACGGCAAGGGGTTGGTCACCGGCGGCGTCGGCATCTTCGGATGCGGCGGGTCGAACATCACGCCATTCGGCACGCCGATGGAGCTGAGCGAGGATGAGATTTATGCGACGCTGCGCGCCGGCTACGACGCCGTTCGCGACGTGCGGCCGCTCTTGATGATTTGTCACACGCCGCCGTTCGACACCAAGTGCGATCGAATACTTAGCGGCAAGCCGGTCGGCAGCACCGCCGCGCGCCAATTCATCGAAGAAGTGAAGCCCGACATTTGCATCTCGGGACATATCCACGAATCCGTCGGCGTCGATCGAATAGACACGACGCAGATCTTCAACGCGGGCCCGTTCAAGGGCGGCGGCTATATAGTTGTACACACGATTGAGGACGGCCGGCGGCTTGAGGCGAGGCTCGAATTTCTTTGACGTGCCCGCATTGTCGCGCGCCGATCAATCAGTTCGGATGTATATCGGAAAAATCGCCAACGGATGGCCGCTGGTTTTGCGCAACTCGTTCCGGCTACTGTGGCGCTTTCGGCCCGGACGCGCCGCGAAATAAGGAACATATTCTTGTCGAAGGGAGATTCGTTTCAGCATGGCTGCGACTGACAATATCCGCTTGAAGTTCGATCACGTTTCCATCGCCGTAAAGTCCATCGACCGCGCCTACGAGTTCTTCGCGAAGTATTTTCCGATCAAGCTGCGCGGCGCCAAACAGATGGACGAGCAGGTCAGCGGCTCGTTCTACTGGCAGGATTTCCATCTCGGCGGCTTCGTCGTTGAGCTGATCGAGGATCCCCCCGGCAAGCCCGGCTTCGTCACTAGGTTCATCGAGCGGCACGGCGAGGGGATGCATCATTTGTCGATCGAGACCGACGGTCTCGACGCGCTCGTGGCCAATCTCAAGGCGGGAGGAGTGCGTGTCGTCGACGAGCAGAAGTACGATTCCGGCTCTGCGACCGCGTTTATCTCGCCGCGCTCCGCCTTCGGCGCGCTGATCCAGTTCTGGCACACAACGAATTGGGAGCAGGCGCATCCGAAGCCGGCGCCCGACGGCATGGCGTATTTCGATCACGTCTCGCTCGCAGTCAAGGACATCAAGGCCGCCTACGACTTCTTCACGCGCTACTTCCCCGGCACGAAAATCAGCCACGAGGTTCACACCAGCAATTCCGAGGGCAACTTCGACTTGGGACATCTCGAGGTCGCCGGCTTCAAGCTCGAATTTATCCAGAGCCCGGCGCACAAGCCCGCCGATGACTTCGTCGGCAAGTTCATCGCGCGCTATGGCGAGGGAATGCATCACATCTCGATCGACTTGAAGGATTTCGACGCGACCCGCGAGAAGCTCAAGCGCGACGGTATCCGCGTGGTGGACGAAAAACGCAACTGGCGCGGCGAGCGCCAATACTTTATCTCGCCGAGCTCGGCCTTCGGCGTGCTGATCCAGATCTGGGACGGTTTACAATAAAGGTCCTTGCTATCCCCGGCCCGTCGCCGCGGGAGTGATCGCCTCCGATCTATGGCTCCAGGCAGTAAACCGAAGAAACGGCGTTGCAGCCGGTCAGCCCGAATCCGGCCCACCAATGCGTGTCCGACACGGCTTCAGCATCAGAGGCGTGCGATCCCGAGGAGTTGGTGGACCAATCGGAACAGGTCGTACCCGAGGTGCCCACAGTCGACGGCGACGAAGATCCGGTCCATATCACAGCGCTGTTGATGCTTGATATGTAACCGCCGTCCGCATGCTGCCAGATGCCGCTATCGAGTGCAGCCCCTGACTCGATGCTTGTAGCGTCGGCGATCTTAATGCCGTCGGGCCGCACGTACGGCATTGACATTGCTGACAGATCGAAGCGCGATGCCGCCGATACCGAGGACGTTGAGAGCAACGCGAGGAAACTTGACGGGTTCGTCAACCCGGCGTTAGTCGCTTCGGTCTGACATAGCGTATCGGCGCCCGACTGCCCGGAGGTTGTGTCGAAGGAACCCTTGGAGATGAAGGCGATGCGGCCGGCGACAGGAGTCACAGTCAGCGTGCTGACGTGGGAAGTATCGAAACAAAACAGATGTTTCGTGACGCTGCATGCAGTTAAACCAAGGGTGTCGGTCCACAACAGCGGGCCGCCCGAACTCAACCCGAGCTCCCCTTGCCCCGTAGAGTTCGTTGTCCAATCGCTGCAGTCGGCGCCGGAGCCAACCAATGTTCCCGCGGCAGATGTGGAGGTCCAGGTGTTCTCGAAAGCGACGTCGCTGCCGTTCTCATCCAGGTTAAGCGAATTGAGGATCTTACCGGACGTGATGTCTGAAGCCTGGTCGGCGAACGGCGACTTATCGACGCGAACGAAGCCCCGCGCGCTGCCCAGCCGGCTGGATGCGTTTACAGTCGAAGTCGAGAGCCAGGCCTTGTAGGTTCCCGCCGGCAGACTTGCCGAGGTGGCCGACGACGCGCACTGCGCGTCTGCACCGGCGAGGCCCATCGAACCATTGATGCTGCCGTCGTAGGTTGCCGAAGTTACGAAGACGACGTTGAAGACGGGAGATGGCGTCGCGGTTGGGGTGGCGGTCGTCGTCGGAGTCGCAGTCCGTGTCGCTGTCGCAGTGGCGGACACGGTCGGTGTGGCGGTCTTGGTGGCGGTCGCGGTTGCGGTGGCCGTCGCCGTCGCGGTTGCGGTAGCCGTCGCGGTTGCGGTCTTGGTGGCCGTCGAGGTTGCGGTGGCCGTCGTCGTCGGGGTTGCGGTCGCGGTCGCGGTTGCTGTGGCGGTGGCCGTTGCAGTTGCGGTCGGAGTCGCAGTAAGCGAGGCCACCAATCCAATTCCCTTCAGCTTTACCTTTTGAGGGCTTTTCGCTCCGGCGTCAGTGAACTCAAGCACGCGTTTGAACTTGCCCTTCTTCGTCGGTGCGAATGTGACGGCGACCGGGCAGCTACCCGCAGGAGGGATCATGCCGGCACATCCGATATCGAGGCTGAAGCCGGTGCCAGTCACAGTAACGGTCGGCGCTGCCAAGTCGACATCGCTCTCGTTGGTGAAAGTGACAGTCTGCTGACTGCTGTGCGCGCCGGCCGGTATTTTGCCGAAATCGATCTTCCTGAGCGACAGACCGACCGGGGGCTTTTTTTTGGCGCCAGATGAACTCGATTGAGCGCTCGCGAGGCCGCCGAACGTGTCCGGTGCGGTGCAGATCGCGATGACGACGGCGACAGCCACGCGCGCCGAGATCGCGCGGCGTATGAGACGGTCAATCAGAAGCATGGTTCCCCATTGGCGATTTCCCACTGTTGCCGAATGAGCTACCATTTCTCACGCGATGCCGCCAGACGACCAGACCGCCGCTCCTGATTCCTCTGCCTCTTCGACGCGCGTCGAGCCGCCTAAAATCTATCTGCCCGCATGCGGCGCACTGTGCGACATTTTCTGGTGGGCTCGGCGCAATTCGCCCAGCGAAGAGCAGCTGCCTTCCACCGATATGCCGAATAGGAAGCGCGAAACCTCGTGAGGTTCCGTATTTCTTGATTCGCGCCGCTTTCTTCGATGCCGCCGGCACCCTGTTCGAATCCAGAGAGCCTATCGGACGCACCTATACGCAGCTTGCGCGGCAATTCGGGCTCGACGCTCCGGAAGATGCCGTCGCTGCCAGTTTCCGCCGCGCTTTCAATGCGGCCCCCGGGCTGGCCTTTGGACTTGGGCTTCGGCACGACGAGCTGCGGCGCCTCGAACGGGGATGGTGGCGAGATCGCGTCGGTGAAACCTTTGCGCCGCTGGGCAAATTCCCCGATTTCGACGCCTACTTCGACGCCCTGTTTGCCCACTTCGCCGATCCCGGTCATTGGATTGCCGATGTTGAAGCGGCGCCCCTGCTACAGCGTCTAAAGAATAGTGGACTCAAACTGGGCGTGATCTCCAACTTTGACTATCGTCTATATCGAATTCTCGACGGCCTCGATCTGACCGGTTACTTCGATTCGATCACGATTTCTTCCGAGGCCGGATTCGCCAAGCCGAGGCGCGAGGTTTACGACGCTGCGCTCGCGCGGGCCGGCGTCGCCGCCCACGAGGCGATGCATGTCGGCGACTCGGAGCATCTCGATTTTGCGCCCGCGGCGACGCTCGGGATGGCAGCCGTGCTCATCGATCGCGAGGCCCGGCCGGCTGCGCCGTCGATTGCGGGCCGTACGGCCCGAATTTCTTCGCTTGCCAGCGTCCCTGAGGTTGCGCAAGTATTTGAACTCGGTTGACGTTATCGCCGCGTTATCCTTAGTTATGGCCACAATTTCCCGGGGAACAGTATTTGGGGATTAGACAAATGAACCGTTCGCTTTTTCCGCATCGCTTGATGGTGATGCTAACCGCGTTTTTCGCGCTTGTTTTGACGGCAGCCGTCGCCGCCGCGCAGAGCGCCGGACAGCTCGAGAGCGAGCTTTCGAGCCTTTCCGGCCAGATGTCCTCCGCCGAGAACAACGAAGCGACGGCAGACCAGGTGATAACCCACCTCGATAGCGCCGAATCTAGCTTCGCCAAGCTCACCTCGAGCGGCAAGGTGGACAAAGGCGCGTTGATCCCGCTCTACCGTCAGCTCGAAGAGATGCTCAACCGGATGCAAACCGTCTATTCGAAAAAGAAGGACGATTGCATCGCGCAGATCGACAACGGCGGTCAATGCGACTACGACAAGCCCGAACAGTTCGCGCTGCGGGCCGCATATCCGCTGGCCTGGCTGAGATTCACCGCGGCGACCACGCTGTTCGACGACAACGCGGAACAATCGAAGAAATTGTTGAACGAAGCGATCGACGGCTTCACCGCCAGCATGCTGGCGATGCCCGATCCAAACCTGGTGCGCGAAAATACCCTCGGCCGTGCCTACTGCGAGCGCGAGCTGGGTAAGTTCGATCACTCGCAATACGCGCTCGCGGTCGCCGACTTCAAGAAGATAATGGACGACGGCACCAGCACCCAGCAGTACTCGGCGGCGAAAGAGGGCCTCTCCACAACGTACGCCAAGATGGGCAATGCTGAGGAAGCCGCAAAGTTGGTCGGCGGAAGCTCGGCAAAAGCCGGCTCCGGCCAGTTCATGCTTCAGTTGCAGACCCTGTTCAGCGCCGAACGAGCTACCAGCGACCTCGCCAAGAAAGCCGCGTATCACAAGCAGATCATCGACCTGATGAAGTCCAAGGAGAATGACAAAGAAGGATGGGCGATCGACGTAGCTGCGGCGTCCAAGTTCCCAAGCAACGCCGTCGAGGAATTCGGCAACTCGAGCGATCCGTTCGAGAAATGGCTGCTCGCCGCCGTGCTGCTCTCGCGCAAGGATGAAGCCGGAGCGGCCAAGTACTATGCCGAGGCCGGCGAGAGCGGAAAGTACCCCAAAGCCTACAAGTTCGCCATTGACATCTATCTGCGGCAGAAACGCTACGATCAGGTCGAGGCGATGTTGAGCAAAATATCTGCGGGCGGCAGCGGCGACGCGCAGTGGGCCGAGTACCTGAACTTCAGCCTCGCGCACGCTCGATGGGAGCAGAGCGGTATGAAAGATACCGCGCTGCAAGACAAGTGGGTGAAGGCTGCTGAGGATTACGTCAAGAAATCTCCGAATGGTGAGCATGCCGCCGAGATGCGCGTGCAACTCGCCTCGCTGTTGCAGAACCAGGGTAAGTACGTCGAGGCCGCGCAGATGTATTCGCAGGTTACCGGCGATCCTGAGTTCACCTTCACCGCCAAATTCAAGGCCGCCGAATGCTACTACAAGGAACTCGTCGGCGCGGGAGCCACCGCCAAGGCTAACAAGGGACCCGCGGTTGATACCGATCAGCTGAAGAAGTTAGCGATCGACAACCTGGCCGATTCGATCAAGCGCGGACCTGAAGCCGAAAGGTCAGCCAATACGGCCGCCGCCAAGAAAGCCATCCACGAGATGCGCGGCGAAGCCACCTTCATGCTCGCCGATATCTCCGAGCAGGACAAGGAGCACGTCGACTACGCCAAGGTCGCGCCGCTATTGGTTGGTTTTGAGAACCAATATCCGACGATGAGCAATCATTTCCAGGACGTGATCGATTGGCGAATCACGGCCCTCGATCAGCTCGGCCGCTACAGCGAGGTCAACCAGGATGTCGCCTCGCTGGCCGAGCGCGCCAGGGGAGATTCCGCCAAGCTCGACTTTATCAAGGGCCTTGGTATCGAGTTCTGGAAGGCCGCGCAGGCAGCCAGGGACAGCAACAAGGACGCAACATACAAGGCCAACGCCAGCTTGACCGTGACCGCGTACAAGCCGTTCTGGGAGCTCGCGCAATCGGGCAAGATCCCGGTCAAGAACCTGACCGGTACGCTCTCGATATACGCGCAGGCTCTGCAAGCCACCGGCAACGAAAATGAAGCCGACACGGTTTTCGAGCAGGTGGTGAAGGCCGACCCGGCGTCGCCCGACGCGAACGCAGGTCTTGCTCGTCGTGCTGAGGCCAAGAGCGACTGGAAGGACGCGAACGAGCGTTGGACCGCAGTCGAGAACACCGCTGCCGAGTCCGACCCGCTCTGGTACGAAGCCAAGTATCATCTCGCCCTCATCTACTCCAAGCAGGGCAACCTCCAGGGCGCATGCAGCAAACTGGCGCAGACGCGCGCCGAACATCCAACTCTCGGCTCGGAAGAGATGAAGGTCCGGTGGGACGGCTTGCAGCGCAAGCTATGCCTCGATCACAGGCCTTAGCCCTGCGATGCTCAAGAAGATTCATCATGTCGGTGTCGTCGTGCCGAACCTCGACGCGAGTTTGAAATTTTGGCGCGACACGCTCGGCCTGCACTTCACCAAGCGCGCCACGATTGAAGAGCAGGGCGTTCGCGCCGCGCTGCTCAGGGCCGGCGAGAGCGAGATCGAACTGCTCGAGCCGCTCGACGCCGACAACGCCGTGGGCAAATTCCTGGCGCGGCGCGGCGGCGGGCTGCATCACGTATGCTTCGAGACTGACGACGTCGCTCGCGAGCTTGAAGCGGCGCGCGCCAAGGGTATCCAGCTAATCGATCAGAAGCCGCGCCACGGCCTGGCGGGAATGATCTGTTTCCTGCATCCCAAGGTCACCCGCGGCGTGCTGGTGGAATACGCGCAGCCGCCCGCCGAGTAGGTGAGCATGCCAATCTACGAATACCGATGCGCCGACTGCGACCGCTCATTCGAGGCGTTCATGCGCCCCGGCGACGGCGGCGCGCAATGCCCGCACTGTCACGGCTCGAAACTGACGCGCGAAATGTCCACGTTCGCTCCGCGCGCCGGCAATGGCGACGGCGCCGCCGCAGTCGCGGCCGCGATGGCCAATTCCGGCACCTCCAACGGCGGTGGCATGTCAGGCGGCGGATGCTGCGGCGGCGGCTGCGGCTGCCACTAACGCTCGATCGCTCGAATTCAGCTCTCCTTGCGCGCTTCGAATTCTTTCTTTGCCGACGCCAGCAGGTCCGGCTCCGCGAGCAAATCGTACGCCGTCATCGCCATCGCTTTCGCCACTCGAATCATCGCGTCGTAGCCGCCCTTCGAGTCGGCATGCGCGACGAACGCATCTTCGTGGCAATTGCCTTCGCCGCGGCGGGAGATCGCGAACGACGGATGTATCGCTGGCATCACGTGGCTGACGTCGCCCATATCGGTGCTGCCGGTCGGCGTATTCTCGGGAGCCTCGACGGATTTTGCGCCGAGCGCCTCGCTATGCGCGGCGTAACGATGCGCCATGCTGAGATTGTTGATCAGGTTTTTGTAGCCGCCTTCGACTATGTGCTCGACGCGTGTCCCGGTCGCCATCGCAGCTGCCTCGGCGCATCTGATCACCCGCGCGCCGATTTCCTTTGCGTACTTGCTCGTCTTGGCGCGCGCCAGGAACAGGCACTCTGTCCGCTCCGGGATGATATTCACCGCCTGCCCGCCGTCTGTAATGATGCCGTGGAGGCGCGAGCCGTCGCGCAGATGCAGCCGCATCGCATCGACACTCTGAAAAGTCTGAATCACCGCCGCCAGCGCGCTCGAGCCGTCCCACGGCGCCAGCGCCGCATGCGCGCCGTGACCATGAAACGTCAGCTTGAGATGTTGCGTGGCGAGCGCCGGCATCGTGCAGAATTCCGCGTCGGTCGGATGCGCCATCATTGCCGCATCGACGCCGCGCAGCGCGCCCTTGTCGATCAGGATTATTTTTCCGCCGCCGCCTTCTTCGGCCGGCGTGCCGAGAAACACGACTCGCCCCGGCAGCTTGCCCGCGATGCTTTTCAAACCCGCGACGGCGCTCAGCGCGGCGCCTGCGATCAAGTTGTGGCCGCATGAATGGCCGTTGGGCAGCGCGTCGTATTCGGCCAGAATCACGACGGCAGGACCCTTGCCGCCGAACTCGGCGCGAAACGCGGTCTTGAGTCCGCCGACTTCGCGCTCGACCTCGAGTCCCAACTCTGTCGCGGCCTCGGTCAGCAGGCCGGACGCGAAGACCTCCTGGAACTTGAGCTCGGGATGCTCGTGGATCTCGTGGCTGAGCGCGACGACCTTGTCGCGGTAATTATCGATCGCGCGTGATATTTCGGCGTGAGCGTCCATCGTTGTGCTCCTCTCGATGCGGCTAACATTCTGAGTAGCATCGAACGCTCGATTTATCGAGGCAGCACGAGCCGACTCGGCGCGCAGTTCATAGCGGCCACTCGCGCTCGTAGAACTCGGCCATTTCTTGTTCCATGTGCGGCGGGAATTTCAGACCGTACTTCTCGAACGCCGCGCCGGCGAGCTCGCAGATCCGATGATGGAGTTCGATATGCACGTCGCGCATCGCGATTCGACTTCCGTCGCGCACCGCCTTCACGATTCGATCGACCAGCCGGGCACATTCGCCGCGCTGATCTTGTCGCAACAGCTTCGCCCGCGTGAACATGTTGCGATGGAACGCGCGGCGATCTGTTTCCAGCAGCATCACCGGCACGATCGCAGTCTCAACCAGCAGGATCTCGTCGAAGAGCCACGTCTCGATCTGCCCGCGCGCCAGGATTCGGACCGGCCACGTCGCCCCCTGCAGAAATCCCAGCACGTTGAATTCGAGCGCGTGCTTGATCGCGGCGTCGCCCAGGTCGTCGCCCATTTTGAAGCGCTCGAAGATCTCCGGCGCTCCCCACAGCCGCTTCACCGCAACTCGCTGCATCGACTGGAGGCTGCCCTCCCGCTCGAAGAACACGTCGAGCTTCACCGGCCCAGCCATCAAGCAGCCGACGCCGAAGATGCCCATGATGTCGAGCGATGCGAGGATTGGTGCGATTCGCTCGATCACGCTGCGTCGGCCGTTCCACACCTCGTCCCACGCGCTCTCGACCACGCTAAGATGCAAATCGATATCCGAGTACGAATCCGAGGAACCGTCGGCGAGACTGCCCTCGAGCCATCCCGCCGGGAACCGCGCATCAGTCGAGAGAATCGCGACGGCGCGATCGATCAGCCGGCCGCGGCGTATCGAGAACGGAACGTCGTCGCTCATGCTAAGGGCGGACGCGCGTCAGCGGCTGCGTTGTCATCTCGGGCAGCGGCTCGCCTTTCTCGACCTTGTGCTGCGCGTAGTCCTGCATCGCGGTCACGATTCCCGCCACCGCCTTGCCGAACATCAGGTCGCGATTCTCGCGTGCCCATTCGTTGGAATACTTGACCTGCTCCGCGACCGGGCGTTGGAACTGCGGCGCGACGTACCGCGCGAACAGCTCGTACGACCGCAGCGTCTTTTCGCGCGTGGTCCATTCGTGCGCGAGTCCCAGGATGCCGCCGAAGCCGCCGGTCGCCTGCTGCAGCTCCTTGATCCTGGCGATCGCGTCGTCGGGTGTTCCGACGATGATGCCGCCGCGCCCGTTCATCCGATCGATCGTCATCTCCTCCACCGGTTGATTCGGATATTCCTCGAACTGGATTCGCGTGCCGAGCGTATCGATGAAGTATTCGCGAATCCACGAGTTCGCGCCGTCGCGAATATCGGCCATCGCCTGCTCGCGCGTCTCGGCGAGATGAATCGGGAAAACCATCCGCCAATTTTTGCGGTCAACCGTCTTGCCATTCTCGGCCGCCGACTCTTCCGCCATCGCCCACCGCTTCGTCAGATCGTCCAGGCCGCCCGGTGCGTACGAGGCGACCGACAGCACGCCGCATCCGAGCTGTCCCGCCGCCACCATCCCCGACGGCGAGATCGTGCTCGCGACGAAGATCGGCATGTGCGGCTGCTGATACGGCTTCACCTGCAGGTGCGCATCGACCAGCTTGAAGTACGAGCCGTCGATCGAAATATTGCCTTGCTCATTGAACAGGCGAAGGATCGCGCTGACGCCCTCGACCATCCGCTTGCGCTGCGTCGTCGAATCTATTCCCTGCATGTGCGCGTCGGCGGCCAGCGCACCGGGACCGCAACCCAGCATCACGCGGCCACGGGTCAGATGATCGAGCAGGGCGAAGCGGTTGGCGACGTGGAACGGGTGATGATACGGGATGCTGACGACGCCGGAGCCGAGCATAATCCGCCGCGTGCGGGTCGCGGCGACCGCCATGAAGATTTCGGGCGACGGGATTATTTCCCATCCGGACGAGTGATGTTCGCCGATAAACGCCTCTTCGTAGCCCAGCTCGTCGAGCCACTCGATCAACTGCATGTCGCGCTCGAAGCACAGCGTCGGGTTTTCGCCGACGCGATGGAACGGGGCCATGAATATTCCGAACTTCATCATTTCTCCTTGGTCGGGCGGGGTGTCACGCGGCCGGAGCAGCGCCGAAAGTGAAAAACCAATCCTAGGCTTAACGGATTGATGACTCAAATGGGCACGTCTTCCCTCCTGAAACCTTGATTGCGCGAATTCGTCCAAGCTGTGAGAGGATCGTTAATCGACCGTCTCGAAAAATTGAGCGGCTTGCCCAAGGCAGGAGCAAATAGGATCATTACTAAGAATGCGCGCTGCTTGGGCGGAGCGACAGTATCGTGATGAGGACACTTCCGGGCATAGGACGCAGCATGATTTCCGCGCTGACGGTCGCGGTGATTATGCTCGCGATACTGGCCGGCGGAGTCGCGCCCGCCGCGGCTCAGCAGCAGGATTCGGTAAATCCTCCTTCGCTGGTCATACCCCGCAATCAGGGC
This sequence comes from Binatus sp. (SeqCode), assembly GCA_050736675.1. Taxonomy (GTDB): domain Bacteria; phylum Desulfobacterota; class Binatia; order Binatales; family Binataceae; genus Binatus. The sequence continues at coordinate 1,242 of JBOHWI010000524.1, read as the reverse complement.
AAGGAAACCTCGACCCTCGAGCTGCCGGCGATGCCGGCGAAGCAGGGCGCCGACTCGCTCAACCTTACGCCGCAGGTTCCCCAGACCGGCCAGGAACTGGTGCTGCCGACGCGCGAGTTGCGCCAGCAGCCGGGCTACGAACAAGTCACCGTGACGGTGACCGAACCGAGCGGTACCTACGTCACCGGCCTGCAGAAGAACGATTTCAAACTCTACATGGACGGGCAGCAGCGCCCGATAGAATTTTTTCGCCAGGACCTCAACACTCCCGTCTCGGTCGGTATCCTGGTGGACACTTCGGGCAGCATGGCGCCAAAGATTCCGCAGGCGCGCGCCGCCATCGCCGAGTTCCTGCGCGATCTGAATGACAAGGACGATGTCTTTCTGTTCGCGTTCTCGAGTCATCCGTTCCTGCTCCAGCCGTTCACGATGAACCACGATCTCGTGATGCGCCGGCTCGCATTGCTGCACGCCTACGGGCAGACCGCGTTGTTCGACGTGATCATGCAGGGGCTGCAAATGGTGCAACGCGGCCGCTACGACAAGAAGGCGCTGCTCGTCGTTACCGACGGCATGGACAACACCAGCGCCTCGACGGTCAATGACGTCGTCGCCCAGGCGCGGCGAATGGGCGTGCTCGTGTACTCGATCGGAATCGGCAATCCCAACCCCAGCGGTGGACCCACCGTGGTGTTTGGACCGTTCGTGTTCGGCGGCGACGACGGCGAACGCGTTGACACCGAGACGCTGCACAGCCTCTCGACCGAAACCGGCGCCAAGACCTACATCATCCGCGAGGCCGGAGACGGAGAGGCGCTGCGTCGCGCCTGCACCAACATCAGCCTCGAGCTGCGCGAGCAATACACCGTCGGATTCCTGGCGCCCGATCCCTCCGCGGGCGGATACCGCAGTCTGAGAGTGGACGTGCCCGGCAAACCGGGAGCGGACGTTCGCGTCCGCAAGGGAATCGACGTCGGCGCGCCTACCGGACTTGCCGGCGGGCCCTGATTTCAATCGCCGCTCGACAAACCTACTTCACGCCGAGCCGAACCCGATAGCTCCAGAACCACGCGACGCTCGAGTCGCCGAGCGCGCGATGCGCCGTCGCGCGCAAGGCAGGAATCCCGATCGCCTCTTCGCTGATGCCGTGCTTGAGCAACGTTGCGATCTCACCCTGGCTGAGCGCCAGTCCGACCAGTCGTTCCGCGTCTCCCGTCTCGACGTGATGGAGCACGACTTCCT
>JBOHWI010000523.1:0-3009 GCA_050736675.1 Binatus sp. (SeqCode) | reverse complement strand
GGGCGCGGCCACCGCAGCCTCCTACCCGGCGGGGAAAGTGGATGCCGATTCAACGACTTCGGCAGCGATGGCCAGCGCGCCGCCGTACTCGGCGTCATCGGGGCGATTCGTCACTACCGGGTCTGCTACGGTAACGCCGCTCGATCCCGGCGCCGGAAAAGTCTCGACCGGCGGCGGCGCGCCGTCATCGGGCACACTGGACGCGCCCAAGGGCATAACGCCCAGCATCTCTCCGTAATTGCTCTGCTCCGCAATTCCCTCGTCTATCGTCGAGGGTCCGAGCGGGTGAGGGCAGCGTCAGTGCGGCGCGATCGTCTGACGCGGCGCACTGTTCTAGAAGCTACAATCAGATATGGCCAGACAAATCGGTCCCGTTAAAGCCCGTATCGAGTTTACGGGCGTGACCGCCGTCACCGCGGCGCTGCGTGCGATACCTCTGGAGCGTGCGGTGCGGGCGGGGGCGCGCCTGGGAGGGTGGGCGATGAATTTCGATCGTCCCAACCGGCCAATCGCGCTCAAGAACCTCGAGATAGCCTTTCCCGAGCTGACGCCGGCGGCGCGCCTCGCCATTCTGCGCAAGATGTATCGCAGTTGGGGACGCGTACTGGCCGAATGGACCCATCTGCCCGAACTCAGCCGCGCCAATATCGAGCAGGTCGTCACTTACGAGGGCAAGGAAAATTGGGACGAGGCGGAACGCCGCTCCAACGGCCGCGGCATCCTGGTGCTGACCGCGCACTTCGGAAATTTCGAGCTCTTTCCGATCGCGCATTCGATCTACGGCTACCACCTAGGCATCGTCCATCGCCCGCTGCGCAACCCGCTAATCGACGCCGCCATCTGCGCCGAACGCGTCCGTTACGGCAACCGCATCATCGCGCGCAAGGCGGGTGGACGGGAGACGCTGCGGATGCTCCGGCAGAACTGGATGATCGCGATCGCACTCGACCTCGACGTGCGCAAAGGCGTGTTCGTCGATTTCTTCGGGATGCCGGCATCGACCAGCGACGGCGTGGCGCGGATAGCGTTGGCGACCGGGGCGCCCGTGATGCCGGCGTTTATGGTGCGTGAGGGCGACACAGTCCATCACAAGATCAAAATTCTGCCCGCCTTCTACGCCGAGAAGACTCGCAATCGCGAGGCCGCGGTGCGCGAGTACACGCAGCAATACTCCAACACGATCGAACAGATTGTCCGCGCGCATCCCGATCACTGGAACTGGATTCACCGCCGCTGGAAAACCCGCCCCCCCGGCGAGTCGCGTTTCTACTAAATCGCGATCCACCTTAATCACAGCCGCCCCGTCTGATAGTTCGCCCACAGCGCATTCGTGATCCTCACCGGGTCGGCGCGGATTCCGTATTTCTGGAAATACCCGCAGACATTCTCCAGATCGCGACACAGCAGAGACCTCGCGCTCGGATTCACACGCGCATCGACAGCCTGCGGAAAATCGATCGCGACGATTCGGCCTTCCCAGTAAAGGAGGTTGTACGGCGACAAATCGCTATGCACCAAATGGTTTCGCAACCACAGCGTGACGTTGTCGATAATTCGGCGCAGAAAATATTCGGCTTCCGCGCGAGGCAACGCGATGCGATTGAGCATCGGCGCCGCGGCATCTTCGTCGCCGAAATATTCCATCAGGATCGCGCCGTTCGAGCGCGAGAATACCTCGGGCACGTCGGCGCCTGCCTCGTAGAGCATCCGTATCGTCTGAAACTCGGCGTTTATCCAGGTTCCGTATTGCACATCGCGCCCGTGGCGGCTTTTGTTCGCCAGCGCGCGCCGTGTGCGAGTGTCCAGCACCGCATCGCGGCCGGTCTGGTAAATCGCATCGTTGTGAAAATTGCGGCGCTCGAGCGGGCGGTAGACTTTCGCTGCAATCAGTCCGCCGCCGGACGCGGACGCGCCGCGGCAGCAATAGACGGTAGCCTCCTTGCCGCTGCGCACTACGTACAGAACGTCGGTTATCGAACCGTCACCGATGAATGCATCGAGCAGCGCTTCGTCGATCTCTAAAGCAGTAGTCATTTCTTGCCTCAATAGTTAGAAGTTGCGTTTTCGCGCATCTTTGGGTTTTCGGTCCGGCATTGTTCCTCATGGCGTCGTCCTCCATTTGCGTTTTTTCGAAGCGTCTAAAATCGAATCGCCGATCGCGCGCGCGATTCGGACGCAAAAAAGCCACGAGAGCTTTCGCCTCCGTGGCTGAGATGTCGGGGTATTTCCGGTAGGGTTACCGGCGAGCGGTCAACGGAGGCGCACTCGCGCGCAATTCGGCAAGATCTTTCGAGTAGCTATTCATTGCGTGTGCACCTCCCGTCAGGGAGTACGAGAAATATCCCCGAGCGCCCGTCGCAAGTCAATCGCGCCGAGTGCTCGAGTGCTATTGTCTCAGCATGAGGCTGCATCTCGTCGATGGGACCTATGAGCTCTACCGCGCGCACTATTCGCCGCGCCCGGACCATCGCGAACCTTCAGGTGCCGATGCCAAGGCGACCGTCGGCATCGTCGAGTCGATGCTGGCGCTGCTGCATGACGCGAATGAAGCCGTAACTCACATCGCCGTAGTCTTCGACAACCCGATTCGTTCGTTTCGCAACGACCTGTACCCGCCCTACAAGAGCGACGAAGGCGTTCCGCCCGAGCTACGCGCCCAGTTTGATAGTGCGGAGGATGCGGTTCGGTCGATCGGACTGGCGGTCTGGTCGATGCGCGAATATGAAGCCGACGACGGACTTGCCAGCGGCGCGCGCCGGTTTCGCGACGAAGTCGAGCAGGTGCGAATCCTCTCACCCGACAAGGATCTCGGCCAATGCATCGCGGGCGACCGCGTGGTCCAGGTGGACCGTCGCCAGAAAAAAGTGACGAACGAGTCGGCGTTTCGCACCGATCGCGGCTTCGGGCCGGAGAGCATGCCGGACTTCCTGGCGCTGACCGGCGACAGCGCCGACGGTTTCCCGGGGCTACCGGGTTTCGGCAAGAAGAGCGCGTCGATGCTGATAGGGG
>JBOHWI010000522.1:0-7179 GCA_050736675.1 Binatus sp. (SeqCode) | reverse complement strand
ATCCCGCGCTCCACGAGGCGAGCGAGCAACTGTCGGCCCTTGGCGGAATCGCCACGAACGATCGGCGCGGGATGTTCGTAGCTCAGGCCGTTTTGAAGTTTGAAAATGAGAGCTTCGGTCCGTTGGGCGCCGGACAACAATTCGGCGATTTTCCGCACGCATGCCGGCAATAGATCGTGATCGCGCCACGGAGTCTCCTCTGCGGCGATGTCGAGAACGCGCTGCGCGATGCGATCGTCCACGTCATGGCGGACACAGACAACGTTGCCCGTGAGGCATCCGGCAAAGAACACCCGTGGTCCCGATGAACGATCGGGGTCGTTCTCGCGCACGATGCGCTGCGAGTCGGACATCACGAACATCGTGTCGATATCGACGCGAAGCAGCCGCAGCTCTTCGGACTCTTGAGGCACATTCACAAAGTAAGGGTGGCCCGGTTTCTCGATCAAGCCGCGACCCCAGCATTCTCTCCTGACTTGGGCGTACCCCATGTGCCACTGTGAACTCGCGTCATCGGACCACTTGCCGCGGTCTCCTCGAATTCAGTTTAAGCTTAATTCGGTCACACTGTATAGTTTGGAAGATGAAGAGACCCGACACTAATCAAAGCAAATCGCCTTCTAAGCTCATCACCGAGAGAATCGCAGAGCTGGGCGACTGGCGTGGCGAGACGCTTGCCCACGTCCGCAAGCTCATCAAAGCGGCAGACCCTAAGATAACGGAAGAATGGAAGTGGAGGGGAGTTCCAGTCTGGTCCGACGGCGGGATCGTCTGCACAGGCGAGTCCTACAAGGCGCTCGTAAAGCTCACTTTCGCGAAGGGTGCTTCCATCAAAGACCCGCAGCGCATCTTCAATTCCAGCCTGGAGGGGAACGCAAGGCGCGCAATCGATCTGCATGAAGGCGACAAGATCAATGAATCTGCCTTCAAGGAGATAATCCGCGCTGCAGTCAAGCTGAACTCCAAAGGAAAGAAATAGAAGAAGCAGGCGAACTCCTGCTGCTGGTGGATTCGCGGGCGGGTGACGAGTTAAGATGCCGGTTCAGTGATGGACCCCAAGGAAATCGAGACGATGATTGCACGCGGGATTCCCGACGCGCAGGTCGAAGTGCGCGACTACACCGGCGGCGGAGACCATTTCGAGGCGCTGGTTGTGAGCCCGAGTTTCGAGGGCAAGGGTCTAATCGAACGGCATCAACTGGTGTATAAGGCGCTCGGCGACGCGATGCGCGTGCAGGTGCATGCGCTCACGCTGAAGACGTTGACTCCGGCGCAATATGAGAATCGAAAGTAGAGGAAGCAAAATGGCGGACATAATCGAGAAAATCGAAGCGGCGGTCAAAGAAAACAAGATCATGATCTTCATGAAGGGCAATCGCAGCTTTCCGCAATGCGGCTTCTCGGCGGCTACTGTCGCAATTTTTGACGAGATCGGCGAGCCGTACGCCACGGCCGACGTGCTGAGCGACCCGGAGCTGCGCGACGCGATCAAGCAATACAGCAGCTGGCCGACGATCCCGCAGGTGTATATCGACGGCAAGTTCGTCGGCGGCTGCGATATTATTCGCGAGCTGCACGAGTCAGGCGAGCTCGCGCCGATGGTGAAGGCTGCGGTCGGCGCAGCGGCGCAGCAGTAGTTCGCGGAACCTCAGAAACCTAACCCCCTAACCCCTTCCCTCAGTGGCAAGGGGAACCGGTCGCGGAGGCAACCCATCATGTTGACAGAACAGGAACGCGCCTATCTCGACGCTCTCGCCAAGGCTCCGATCCCGACCGATGTGATGGGGTTGCGCACGGCGATGGAGACCTTCGCGCCGATGATGAACGCGAATCCGCCCGAGATTGGCGCGCTGCACGAAGCGGTGGAACTTCGGCCCGGTCTCAATGCCGACGTGGCGGTGCCGAAGGGAAGCGGTCCGTTTCCGGTCGTCGTTTATCTCCATGGTGGCGGATGGATCGGCGGCAGCCCGAAGACGCATCGCAAGCTCGGCATGCAATTCGCCGACGCGGGCTACCTGACGATCAACGTCGACTACCGGCTCGCTCCCGAGCATCCGTTTCCCGCGGGTCTCGAAGATTGCGTCCATGCGGTGAAGTGGGCGGGCGAGAATGCGAAGCGATGGAACGGCGATGCGTCGCGGCTGGCGGTTGGCGGTGATTCCGCGGGCGGCAATCTCACTGCGGCGACAGTGACCTCGCTGGCCGCGGAGAAATACGCGGGTCCAGCGAAACCGAAGGCCGCGCTGTTGATTTACGGGCTGTTCGATTTCCCCGCGATGCTCAAAATCGACACGAACGCCGCGCTCGAGGGGATGGTAAAGGCGTACGCGGGCGCCGGCTATCCGGCGATTCTCGAAGATCCGCGCGTCAGTCCGTTGCGCGCCGTCAAGCCGGGCGCGATGCCGCCGAGCTTCATCATCTGCGGTACGGCGGATACGCTGCTGCCCGAGGCTCGCGCGATGGCGGACGCGCTCAAGCGCGCCGACATCCGGCACGAAGTCGCGATCTTCGAGGACATGCCGCACGGCTTCTTGCAGATGGACGTGCTGTCGGGCTGCAAGCAGGGACTCGACAGGATGTTCGATTTTCTGCGGCGGACGATTTAGCGCAGTCAGCGGCGGAATCGTGAATTGTCCGCGCCTGGTTTTCGACTTGTCATTCTGATTTTTGTGTCATTCTGAGCGAAGTGAAGAAACCCCGATCGGGTGCGCGTCTCCGCACTGCCGCCGGGATTCTTCGCTGCGCTCAGAATGACACGGAGCGGGCAGAACAGAGCGATTACCAGAAGCGGACGCGGCCCGTGTCCACGTGGACGAAGTCGCTCTTCGGGTAGTAGCCGACGCCGCCGGCGCGTTGCGCAAGCGCGGCGCCGCGAAGCTGCGCGAGGCTGCGACCCGGCACGGAAATGTCGATCGCCTTGCCTAAAAGATGCAGGCTGTGGACGGCAACGCCTTCGCTGTTCGCATGGAGCATTGCGTTCGTGACCGGCGAGCGGTATCCGGAAATCACCCGGAACGGCTCGTTGGTGCTCAGTCGGTACTGGATTCGCGTCAGCAGATCGAGGAGCGCGGGATCGATCGGCTTAATCTCGTTGACGCGGAAATCGCGCAGGATGTAGTTGACGCGATCGAGTTCGCCTGGGATGTAATGTCCATCTTCCCAGTAGGTCGTCTTCAGACTCTCGCCGGTGTGGAGCGCGTAGAACTTGAGCGAGCGACGTCGAAGCTCGACGGTGGTGCGCGCCATCGCGACTGCGGGCACGACGAGCTGCGCCGCCGCAATCGCGCCAATTCTTAAAAGATTACGCCGTGATACTTCCACGAATCCCCACGAGCAAGGTAGCTGACCTCTCGCTCCACCGAGCCAAGAAAGTTTAGCAACTAGGCAAGGGCGGGCCAATCTCCCCACAGGCGCCCTACTTCCGCAACTTTTTCAGCGCCTGATCCACCCCGGGCATCCGCTTGGGCAGCTCCTTGCCTTGCATTTTGGCCATCAAACCGCCCGTGCCGAGCACCATGTGATGCGAATGCGCGTTGCGGATGCTTGTGCTGAAGCCCATCGCGTCCTGCGCTGAATTGACGGCCCATTTGACCATGCGGAGCGTGAAGCGGTCGCTCTCCGCGATTCGATTCGCCAGCGCCATCGTTTCAGCTTCGAGTTGCGCGCGCGGAACGACCATATTGACGAAGCCCAGGCGCGCGGCCTCCTCGGCGTCAACGAAACGGCTCTGAAAAAGAATTTCCTTGGCTTTGCGCGGCGGCATGTCCCACGGAATCGAGAAGTACTGCAACAGCGACGGCAGGAACTTCGCGTCGTCGGACGCGACGACGAGATCCATCGCGGCGGCGAACATCCAGCCGCCGAAGATGCACAGGCCCTGCACTTGCGCGATGGTCGGCTTGTCGAGATCGCGCCATCGCAGCGTGTTGTCGAGGAACATCTGGCGCGAGCGGGCGTACTCGCCGCGCACGCCCTTGGGAAACGGGCGGCGCGCCTGGTCCTCTTTTTCCTCGGGCGTGCCAAGGTCGTGGCCGGAGCAGAAATTCTCGCCGGCGCCGGCGAGTATGATGACGCGGACGTCGTCGTCGGCGTTAGCCTCGGCGAAGGCGGCGTCCATTTCTTCGAGCAGGCGCCGCGATTGCGCATTTTTGTAGCGCGGGCGGTTCAGGATGACTTTGGCGATGCGGTCGTGCTTTTCGTAAAGGATTACATTGTCTTCCATGGGCATGCCTCCGAATGTCATCGCGCAGAGGCGATGTTACATCAAGCGGCGGCGAACAGGGCAACTCCTTCGCGCGCCGGGGTTGATTAAGATTCGACTGGTTGGATAGGGTCGGGAACATCCTGCGGAAGGCGGTGCGAATCAATGGCGCTGTGGAAGCCCGATCAAACATTTTACCCGTCGGCGCGGATGGCGATGCAGGCGCCGCGCGAGCAGCTCGGCTACGTCGTCGCGTTCAATCCGGCGGCCGGCAACGGCAAGCATGACGCGCTGTGCGTGCTCGATCTCGATCCGAAATCGAAAACCTACGCGCAAGTTGTCGGCCGCGCTGAAATGCCGAACGCCGGCGACGAGCTGCATCACTTCGGCTGGAACGCGTGCAGCGCAGCGCTATGTCCGTACGCGCCGCATCCGCATATCGAGCGGCGCTACCTGCTGGTGCCGGGTTTGCGCTCGTCGAGGATTCATATTTTCGACACCAAGCCCGACGCGCGAAAGCCGAAGCTGGTGAAGACGATCGAAGCCGAGGAAATTGCGTCGCGCGCGGGATACAGCCGGCCGCATACTATTCATTGCGGACCCGACGCGATTTACGTGAGCGCGCTCGGCGACCCGAAGGGCGATGGGCCGGGCGGAATCTTTCTGCTCGACCACGAGAGCTTCGACGTGCTGGGGCGATGGGAGGTCGATCGCGGGCCGCAGAACATGGCGTACGATTTCTGGTGGCATCTCGGCTGGGACGTGGCCGTCACCAGCGAATGGGGCACGCCCAATATGATCGAAAACGGCCTCGTGCCGGAACTGTTGCTCGCCAACAAGTACGGACATGCGATTCATATCTGGAACCTGCGGACGCGGCGGCATCTGAAGACGCTCGACCTGGGCGCCGAGAATCAGATGGCGCTCGAGCTGCGGCCGTCGCACGACCCGACCAAGACTTACGGCTTCGTCGGTGTTGTGATCTCGACCAAAGATTTGTCGGCGTCGATTTGGCTCTGGCATCGCGACGGCAGCGACTGGAAGGTTCGCAAGGTGGTCGAAATTGCCGCCGAGCCTGCCGACGAAAGCCTGCTGCCGCCGGTGCTCAAGCCGTTCAAGGCGGTGCCGCCGCTGATTAGCGATCTCAACCTGAGCCTCGACGACAAGTTTTTGTACGTTGCGTGTTTCGGCACCGGGGACCTCAAGCAGTACGACGTGAGCGACCCGTTCAAGCCCAAGGAGACCGGCAGCGTGCGGCTGGGCGGAATCGTGTCGCACGCGAAGCATCCGACGAGCGAGCCGCTCAACGGCGGGTCCCAGATGCTCGAGCTGAGCCGCGACGGACGGCGCGTTTACATGTCGAACTCGCTGTACGGGGCGTGGGATGCGCAATTCTATCCCGAGGGCGTGCGCGGCTGGGTCGCCAAAATCGACTGCGCGCCGTCGGGCGGAATGACGATCGATCCGAAGTTTTTCACGACCTTCGACGGCTTGCGGCCCCATCAGATCCGGCTCGAAGGCGGCGACTCGTCGTCCGACTCTTTCTGCTATCCGTGACCTCCGCCTGGCCGTGGATCGCGATCGCGGCGCTCGGCGCATATCACGGAATCGACCCGTCGATGGGCTGGCTGTTCGCGGTCGCGCTCGGTCTGCAGGAGCGGCGCCGCTCGAAGGTACTGTGGGCGCTCGGCCCGATCGCTGTGGGACATCTGGTGTCGATCGCCGCCGTGGTTGCGATAATCGGCGGGATGCGCCTGTTCTTCGCGATCGATTATCTCCGCCCGATCGGGGCCGCCGCGCTGATCCTGTTCGGGCTGTTTCGTTTTATCTGGCCGCGCGCGCATCCGCGCTGGGTTGCGATGCGGGTGAATGCGGCCGAGCTCGCGCTGTGGTCGTTTCTGATGGCGTCGGCGCACGGCGCGGGCCTGATGCTGTTCCCGATCCTCATTGGGATGACGCCTAATTCCCCGCACGCGCATCACGTGGCGGCGGCTCACGCGCATACCGTCGCGCAGGCGATATCGGTAGCGCTGCTGCATACGGGCGCAATGATAACGGTGACGGGCGCAATCGCGATTGTCGTCTATGAGTGGGTCGGCCTCGCCATCCTGCGCAGCGCCTGGATCAACCTCGACACAATCTGGGCCGGCGCGCTGGTAGCCGCCGGAGTCCTGTCGCTGGCGATTTGAGGGAGCAAGTTTGCCGCTGCATTTTAGGTGCGCGACCGATCACGTGGCCCAAGGAATCTATCGCCGTTGTAGTGGATCAAGTGCTCCGGTAGATCAGCGATCCAAACCTCAGTGTCCCAAGCTATGTTGTTCGTGTGTCGGCGGAACTCGGCCATGTCCGGAAACGCCGAAACGTAGATCAATCCGGCAGAACAGCCTGATAGCATCAATTCAAGCTCGCGCACCCGCCTGCTAGACATTGGCCCGTGTGAGGTCACCGCTTCGACCAGAAAAAGCCAGTTCCGTTTTTCATCGTAGATAATCACGTCCGGAAGCTTGTCATGCTCGGAAATTGGAAAGGCAAGTGCCTTCAAAACCTCGGCGCTGATATAGAGATTCTTCTTGGCGGTATCACCGAGATACAAAAGCTTGGGCTCTTCGGCAAAGCGCGATGCAAATTGCTCAACTACCACTTTCTGCAGTTTGTTATGTGCGCCCGGCGAGAGTTTGACCAACTTTCCGTCGGGAAAGCGCACTGGAATCAGGCGCTTTGAACGACGTCGTTGAAAGATCTCCGTCAACGCGGTGCGGCGGGACAGAAATTTGGCAACCGCTGACTCCTACTTGGAAGTACCGAATGTTTTGATCGCGCTCAGCGCGGCTTCAGAAACAGCATAGTGAGCCCGAGGACTGTTGGTTGGAAGCTGTGGTTCAAATGGGTTGTAGTCTACGACTCCACCGAGCACCAATTGATGCAACACCTGGCGGCGTACCGTCTCCCGTGTGTTTGGGGCGTATGGGACCCTATAC
>JBOHWI010000521.1:0-2427 GCA_050736675.1 Binatus sp. (SeqCode) | reverse complement strand
AGCATTCGCCGGGCTACCGGCCGCTTTCGGGATTGCCCACGCCGCAGCCCGGGCTGTGGAACATCGCGCTGGCGCACGGCTTCTTCATGGAGGAAGGCGAGATCGAGCGCTCGTCGCCAATCACGCCCGCGGAAATTGAGCGCTCGCGCTACGACTACGTCGCGCTTGGCCACGTGCACGTGCTGAGCGACGTGTCGCAGGGCTCGACCCGCGCCTTCTACTGCGGCACTCCGGCGCCGCTCTATTCGAGCGAGAACTCGGGCTGGGTGCTGTGGGTCAAATGCGTGCCCGGCGAGCCCGTCTCAATCGAACGCTTGATGGTCGGCTAGGTCGTGCACGCATGCGCGGCGGCGGGGGCGGCATTTCTGATCGCCGTTTTGTGGTTTGACCTGATGTTCGACGTGCAGACGCGCAAGCACGCCGGCGACACCCTTCCAGCCGATGTACTATCGTCGATCTCGGCCTACTACCGGCGCGTCACCGTCGAAGCGTGGCCGATGAACCGGCTGATTGCGGCGGTGATGGTCCTGACGTTGCTGGCGATCATTGCCGAGATCGTACATGACGCGGGCCGTTGGTGGATCGCCTGGACCTCGCTGGCATGCGCCGCAAGCGCGATCGCGCTGGCCCGGGCGCGCACCATTCCAAACGCGATGCGGCTCGGACGCGCCGCGGACTCGCCTGAGATGCAAACCCGCCTCGCCCGAACGATCTATCGGGATCATCTATTCTGTGTCGCAGCTATGACTGTGCTGCTTGGACTGCAGTTGAGCGCGCAGCTTTGAAATCATCGCCCGGATGCCGCCTCGTCGCGGCGTCTGAGCTCGGGATAAATTTCCGACAGCCGGCGCCACATCCGCTCCAGCCCTAAACTGTCGAACGGCTCCACGATGCATTCGAGGGCGCCCTCGCGCAAGTAGACTCGCTGCTCGTCGGGCGACTGCGACGCGCTGACGATCACGATCGACGTCTCCGGCGACTCACGCCGAATCATCCTGAACAGCGACAACGCATCGAGGCTCCCGTCGCTGCGCAGCGCGACATCGAGCGTGATCACGGCTGGACGCGTGGTGCGAAACAGGATGATCGTCTGCTCGACGGTCTCGGTTTCCGCCACGATCTGACATCCGCCGCACTCCAGATGATTGCATATGATGTCGCGCGTAATCCCCGAGCTGTCCGCGATTAGCACTCGCACTGCCATTAGCAGCTCCTTTCGGTACGAGCACTGCGCCAGCCCAGTCCCCAAGGCGTTCACAGCGGCTACCCGTTCACTATTTAGCAAGGCCGGGGCCAACCACTGTCCGCTTTGAACGAAGCTGTCCTGTTTCGCAAACCGGGCTTTCGTGCACAATTCGGGCCTACTTCATTGACGATTCGGCGGTATCCGGTCCGCTACGAAACGATCGGATTTCCGATCGTCGTTGCAGGTAAGTGATTTGTTGCATCGCCGTGACATCCCTCAAGCGATCTGAGCCCTGCCGCGGAGGAGATTAGGTAGGGGTTCTGGGATGAGGTCACGCCGGCGAAAATGACAGCGGCGGAGCCTCGATGGCTCCGCCGCTCTGTGAGTCGAGCCGCCGAGGATTTAACTCGGCGGCGCAATTGTTCTCTCGGCTACATCATGCCGCCCGGAGGCATTCCGCCCGGCATCCCGCCGCCGCCGGCCCCGCCCTTTTCGTCGGGCTTCTCGGCCACCATGCATTCGGTGGTGAGCAACAGGCTCGCGACCGACGCCGCGTTCTGCAGCGCGCTGCGAACGACCTTGGTCGGGTCGATAATTCCGGCCTTCATCAGATCCTCGAACTCCTCGCTGGCTGCGTTGAATCCGAACGGCCCCTTGTTGTTCTTGATCTTGTCGACGACCACCGAGCCTTCCCAGCCCGCGTTGGACGCGATCCACCACGCCGGTCCCTCGATCGCCTTCTTGATGATCCCGATGCCGATCTTCTCGGCCTCGCTGGCGCGCATGTTATCCAGCACGCTCGACGCGCGAATCAGCGCGACGCCGCCGCCGGGGACCACGCCCTCTTCGACCGCGGCGCGGGTTGCATGGAGCGCATCCTCGACGCGCGCCTTCTTTTCTTTCATCTCGACTTCGGTCGCCGCGCCGACGCGAATGACCGCGACGCCGCCGACCAGCTTGGCCAGCCTCTCCTGCAGTTTCTCGCGATCGTAGTCCGAGGTGGTCTCCTCGATCTGCGCGCGAATCTGCTTGATCCGGCCCTCGATGTCGGACTTCTTGCCGGCGCCGTCGATAATCGTGCAGTTGTCCTTGTCCACGACCAGGCGCTTGGCCTTGCCGAGGTCGTTCAGCGTGATACTTTCGAGCTTGATTCCGAGTTCCTCGGAAATTGCGCGCCCGCCGGTCAGGATCGCGATATCCTCGAGCATCGCCTTGCGCCGATCGCCGAAGCCCGGCGCCTT
>JBOHWI010000520.1:0-4022 GCA_050736675.1 Binatus sp. (SeqCode) | reverse complement strand
GAGTCGAGCCGCCCTGGCGCACGTGCCCCGAAGTAAAATCAACCCAGGCGGCCTTGATGGTGCGGACGATGTCGACGCCATGATGCTCGTAAAATCGATGGTCCTCGGCGGCCATGATCGCATTGATCATCGTCGGCGGTATCTGGCTGAGACGCACCAGCCGGCGCTGCTCCCATTCGCCTTCGAAGATGCCGCTGATCAATTCGGGCTCGAGCTCGATCGAGAAGATCGCTTTGTGCGTCACCGGATCGTGCATCGAGTCGATCTCGTCACCCTTGAGGTTGAGCTCAACCAGATCGCCGCTGAAATTTCCGTACGGGTACTGGAAACTGTGCAGAAAGATGTCGAGCTTGCCGTGCTTCTTGTCGAAGCTGTACTCGCCGCGAGAATTGACCTTGCCGGGATCGACGGGATGGTAATTCAGGCGCGCCAGCCGATCGAAGAATCCGAGGTCATTCAGATCCTGGCCGGGATAAATCAGCAACGAGTCCGAATAGATGCGCGACGGGATGTTCCATCGCTTGCCCGAGAACCGCGTGACGACTTCATTCTCAAGCTGATGGTAGTAGCTGAAGAACAGCCACAACGTGGGCGGCACGGCGAACAAAATGAGCGCGCCCACCCCGATCAGCGCGAATTTCAGGATTCGTTTCGGGGACATCGGGAATCCGTCCCCGGTTCAGGCCTCCGGTTTGACCGGCACATAAACGGTGGAGTCGCCGCGGCGGATGAGCAGCAGGACGCTCTTGCCCTTGGCGCTCGTTTTCAGTGCGGATTGATACGCGTCCACGTTCTTCACCGCGGCGCGATTGACCTCGATGATCACGTCGCGAGCGCGCAGCCCCGCTTCGTCGGCGCGGCTGCCGGGCTGGACCGATGAAATCACGACGCCACCCGGCGTATCGAGGCCGAGGTCCTTGGCCAGGTCGGGACTCAGGTCTTTAACGTGAAGGCCGAAGGGCGATGCGACACCGAGGTCGGGCTTTTGCGATTTTTCTTCAGACGCCACGATTTCGGGCTCGCGCGACTTCGTAATCGTGACTGGCAGTTCGATCGCCTGCTTGTCGCGAATCACCTTGAGTACGCCTTTGTGCCCAAGGTCGGTGCGCCCGACCATCAGCGGCAACTCGCGCGAGTCGTCAACCGGTTGATTGTCGAACGCGACGATCACGTCGCCGCGCTTTACGCCGGCCGTCTTGGCCGGGCCGTTGTCGAGCACCTTTGCAACCAGCGCGCCCCGCGAATCCGCCAGCCCCAGCGACTCGGCCAGCTCAGGCGTCACCTTCTGGATGTACACGCCGAGCCATCCGCGCACGACTTTGCCCGAGCTCTTGAGCTGCGGCAGCTCTTCCTTGACCAGGTCGATCGGAACCGCAAAGCCGATTCCCATGCTCGAGCCGGTGTGCGTGTAGATTGCGCAATTGACTCCGATCACGTTGCCGCGCAAATCGATCAGTGGACCGCCCGAGTTGCCGGGATTGATCGAGGCGTCGGTCTGGATGAAATCCTCGTAGTTGCCCGGGATGAAGCGGCCCTTGGCGCTGACGATTCCGGCCGTCACCGAATGGTCGAAGCCGAACGGGTTTCCGATCGCCATCACCCATTCACCCACCTTCAAGTCGGCAGAGTCGCCCAGCGGCGCGACTACAAGGTCGTGCTTCACGTCGATCTTCAGCAGCGCGATATCGCTCTTCTCGTCATGCCCGACAACCTTGGCGATGTAGTTGTGGCCGTCCTGCAGAGTCACCGTGACCTTGCCCGGACTGTCGACCACGTGCTCGTTGGTCAGGATGTAGCCGTCCTTGGTGATGATGAAGCCGGAGCCGAGCGCCTTGGAACGGTGCGGACCGCCGAACTCCTCGAAGGGATTGTGCGAGTGCGGCGCTAAAGGACCGCCCTGCGGAGAATCCTCGGGCGCAGACTCGCTGCTTTCCGCGGGTTCGTCGGACTCGTCGGTCGAGATGTTTACGACGGCGGGGCTGAGCTTGGCCGCCAACTCCACGAAGTCCGGCATCGACTCGGCTTTCGGAGCGTGTGGGGTCTCGGCCACCTCGGTCCAGAACCGTGCGGGCGCAGGCGGCTCGGAATCGGCCGCGCGCGCCACGCGGCTCGAGGCGATCGACGTGAGGGTCGCGAAACAAATCGCGACGCCAAAAACGGCAACGGGTCGAAACAACTTATGCGTCATGTGTGATTAATACGAAGACAGCAGCTCAACGGTTCGCCTGTCTCGCCAGTTCAACGTACTTCATTTGCAGACTGGAAAGAATCTCTTTGAGCAAGGCCTGTTCGTGCGGATCGAGATTTCCCCGCGTCTTGTCCCGCAACATTATGATGATATCGATCATTTGCTGCGCCAAAATCAGGTCGGGCGTCACCTGGCCGCTCATCGGGTCGGGTATTTCGCCCAGCGCCGCCAACGCCTGTTCCGACAGGCTCCATAGAAACGCCGCGAAGGTCAGTTCCAGCGGCGCTTCGCTCGACGGGCGGCCGGCTGCGGGCTGCGCAGCGACCGCTTGCGGCTTTGAGGATGGCTCCGGCCCCGGCGCGGCCTGCCCGGATTTTATGTCCACGGCTTCGCTGCTCGCCGACGACGTGTCACTGTCGCCGCCTTCCTTGGCCTCGCCTTCGGCGGAGAAACGCCGTCGGTCCTGAACCTTGAATCCGCGCTTGTCCTCAGATTCTTCCATCGAAGGCACCGTCACCCTTGTCCAATCTGCCCGGACGCCATCTGCTCGAGCCGGTGGATTCGCTCCTCGAGCGGCGGATGGGTCGAGAACAGCCGCGAGATTCCCGCCGCGCTCAGCGGATTCACGATAAACAGATGCGCCGTCGCGGGGCTGGCGTCCAGCGGCATCCGCTCGTTGGCGGCCTCGAGCTTGCGCAGCGCCTGGGCCAGGTACAGCGGATTATGCGTGAGCTTGGCGCCGCTCGCGTCGGCCTGATACTCGCGCGTGCGCGAAATCGCAAGTTGAATCATGCTCGCCGCGATCGGCGCGAGGATGCCCGCGATCAGAAGTCCCGCGATGCCCCCCTCCTCGTCGTCGTGACTGCCAAGTCCGAAAATCGCGCCCCATCGAATCATCGTGCCGATCATCAGCACGGCGCCCGCCAGCGTGGCCGCGATCGAGCTGGTCAGGATGTCGTGATTGGTCACGTGCGAGAGTTCATGACCGATCACGCCTTTCAACTCGTCGCGCGTGCAGATTCGCATGATCCCGCGCGTCACCGCGACGGCGGCGTGATGCACGTTGCGGCCGGTCGCAAACGCGTTGGGCGTGTCGGAATCGATCAGGTAAAGCCGCGGCATCGGGATTCCCGCCGAATGCGCCAGTTCGTTTACGATCGAGTACAGCTCCGGCGCCGAACTCGCGTCGAGCTCCTTCGCGCCGTACGCTTTCAGCACGATCTTGTCCGAGAACCAGTAGCTGAAGAAGTTCATCACGGCGGCGATGACGAAAAAAATCGCGACGCCGTGCCTGCCTCCCAGCAGCCCGCCGATTACCATCAGCAGTCCCGTCATCAGGCCCAGCAGCATCGTCGTCTTGAAGAAGCTCATAGCCCTCCTGGCAGGGTGTTGAAAAACGACTGTCTCCTCGATTCCATCTCAACACCCTGCGTAAAACTGGCCTCCTTCCTCAACCTTCTCTCCCGCTCTTTCGCGGGGGAGACATGAGAGGGGGACAGGCCGGCGATTTTATTAGCGGCCTGTATCGCGCAACTTACGCAATTTGTCCGATAATGCATGCCCCTCCAGTGTATTATCTTTCGCGCGAAGGGACAAATTTTGGCAACGCGTCGGCGACTTCCCCGACCTCGATGGAATCGATTGGTTCACGCCGAAGTATGTCGATTCGCCGCCCAAGCGGACGCCATCGCGCGGGCTCGGTCGGCCCGAAGATCGCCACGCCGGACGTGCCCACCGCGGCCGCCAGATGCGACACGCCCGAGTCGTTGCCGACAAAGGCCGATGCCAGCCGCGTGACCGCCGCCACCGTCGGCAAATCGAGGCCCTTCAGCAC
>JBOHWI010000519.1:0-2984 GCA_050736675.1 Binatus sp. (SeqCode) | reverse complement strand
TTTTCTCACCTACACGGGACAACCGCGCGGGTCCGAGTGGGTGCGCTTCGACGGTTTCATTCTGCTGCCAAAGCACGGGATACTCAACGTTCTCGATTATCTGACCCTGAATGGTCAAGACCTCTTTGTCACGGGCGCTTCGTCGGGCAGCGTCTTCAAGATTGCGCTCAAATCCGACCCATCTATTAGCGAGAGCGCGGTCTCTGAGTTGCCGGGTGAGCCGCGCGTTCACGGCGTGGCCCTCGTTCCATCGCAGGGCCTGGCTTTTGTGACGCGGAGCGAGAAGAACACGGTCGACGTTTTCGATCCGTCAACTCTCCAACCGATAAGCCGGATTCCGGTGCGGGACGATCCCGACGCGATTCTTTACGACCGGGCCCGCGGCGTAATTTATGTGGCGAATGGCGCGGCTGGTGTTGCGACGTTGATCGATCCGCAAACCCGCACCGTCCTCGCGACGATCCCGCTCGGAGGCAAGCCGGAGTTCGCCGCCGTGGATCCTGAAAGCGGGCTGCTCTACCAGAATCTGGAAGACGCGAACGCTGTCGTCGCGCTGGACCTGGCCAAGCGCGCGATTGTCGGTCGATGGTCGGTCAGTCCGTGCGTGAGACCGACCGGCATGGCGATCGACGCAGCGCATCATCGCCTTTTCTCCGTCTGTTCCAGGAACGCGATGCTAATCGTGTTCGACATGGATAATCATCGGGTCTTATCGTCGCTGAAGATCGGCGGCGGGCCGGATTCTGTCGCCTATGACCCATCCTTTCAGAGAATCTATTCCGCGGGTCTGGCCGGGACGATGACGGTCGTGCAGCAGGACACGCCGGACTCGTATCACGTGACCGATAATATTTTCTGTCATTTCGCGGCGCATACGCTGGCCGTTGATCCGGCGTCGCACAAGGTATTCGTGGGCTACGCGAGTCTATTCATTCGTCCAAGGATCGCGGTGTTCACGGCGGCTCGCTAGTCGCGCTACGCAAATCGGTTCTACTTCGATATAGTCTGCATCTCTGACGAACCGGAAGGAGAGTGAGCAATGCCGAACAAGCCGCAAATGCTTGAAGGCTACCGCGTTCTGGATTTCACGCAGTTTGTGGCGGGGCCGACCTGCACCCGGCTGCTCGCCGAGATGGGCGCTGAAGTTATCAAGCTGGAACTCGCGCCTTATGGCGATCGCGTCCGCGCCGACGGGCTCAAATCGCTCGCTCCTGAATACAAAGGTTCGAGCCATAGCACCTACTACCTGCAGCATAACCACTCAAAACTGAGCTTTGCGATCGATCTCAAAAAACCCGGCGCACGCGAAATCGTGATGTCGATGATTCCACAGTTCGATGTTGTGGTCGAGAATTTCGCGCCGCGCGTGATCGACCGGCTAGGATTCGCTTACAAGGATGTCAAGGCGGTCAATCCAAGAATCATTATGTGCTCGATTTCGATGGCGGGGCAGACCGGACCGCTCTCGGTCAAGGCCGGTTATGATTTTATCGGCCAGGCCTATGCCGGCATTACCGACGGCATAGGGCAGGTCGACGGTCCGCCGGCGCTGACGACGATGGCAATCGGCGACGTTTCGACGGGTGTGGCCGCGGCGATGGCTGTCGGGTTCGCTCTGTTACATCGCGAGCGCACGGGTGAAGGTCAGTACCTCGACGCGTCGCTGCTCGACACCTACTTTCATATGCACGAAAAGACCGTGCCGATCGTGTCGCTGCGCGGCCACAAATTTCATCCCACCCGAAGCGGATCGTTGCATCCCGACGGCGGCACCACCGGCATTTTTCATTTCCGCGGCGGCCAATATGTTCAGATCACGTCGACGCCGCATCAATGGCCGCAGTTTGTGCGCGCAATGAAGATGCCTGACCTGGCAAACGACCCGCGGTTCAAGGATGCGCGCGGGCGCCGCGACAACAAGGAACAACTGAGAGACGTGATCGAAAAGTGGCTTTCTACCTTTGCGAGCCGCGACGACGCTATCGCCGCACTCGATGCTGAGCGGGTGCCGTGCGCGCCCGTGCTGACGGTCAACGAAGCGGTGAAACATCCGCATCTCAACGAGCGCAAGACGGTTCGCTGGATCAAGGATCCTTTGCTGGGCACAGTCGCGCTGCCCGCCGTGCCCGTGAAGTTCTCGGCCTGGCCGGACAGGACGGAGGTGCGCTCTGCACGACTCGGCGAGGACAATGAGCGGGTTCTAGGCGACCTGCTTAAGATGCCGCCGGACCAGATTCATAAACTCTATGCCAAAGGAATCCTGGTCCGCGATCCGACCTTGGAAACCAAACCCTAAGCACGTGGATTAATTGGTGGAGCTGACGCGGATCGAACGCGCGACCTCCTGAATGCCATTCAGGCGCTCTCCCAAACTGAGCTACAGCCCCACCGTGGGCGAGATTTTTCAGCTAATCGGATAGTGTCGAAGGTGTCAACCGACCTCTTCAGGCGAAGCCGTACAGCGCGGCGACGTTGTCCGACGTCATCAGGCGGCGCTCGTCGTCGGGGACGCCTTCGAAATCGCGCGCGATTACCTCGAGCGAATTCGGCCAGGTCGAGTCCGAGTGCGGGAAGTCCGATCCCCACATCAGGCTCTTGACGCCGATAAAATGCCGCGTCACTACGCCGACGCGATCGTCCTGAAAGGTCGCCGCGACCTGGCGGCGAAAATAGAAGCTCGGCGGATTCTCGATCGTGTCCTTTTCGAGGTAGCGATACTTCTCAAACGAATGGTCGAGGCGCTGGAGAAAATGCGGAATCCAACCGATATCGTTTTCGACCGATATCAGCTTGAGCCGGGGAAAGCGTTCGAGCACTCCGGCAAAAATAATTTCGGTGAGCGACCGCTCAACCGAATGATGCAGCGCCGGATAGCCTTTCATCACGCTTTGAAAATCGCTGCCGCCGCGCCGCTCGGTCAGGATATGCAGGCTCAGCGGCGTTCCGAGATCGTGCGCCACCGCCCAGAACGGGTCGTATGACGG
>JBOHWI010000518.1:0-9181 GCA_050736675.1 Binatus sp. (SeqCode) | reverse complement strand
AGCTTCAGCTCCGACTCGCGGTCGGCGGCGGCTGGAAACTCAACCGCGGCGCCGTTCTTCAGAAGGGAATCACCGAGATGCGCAGCTTCGTGGTCGAGCCGATGCAATCCGGCACGCTGTTCCTGGCCGGCGACGCGGCCCATATCGTGCCGCCGACGGGCGCCAAGGGCCTCAATCTGGCGGTTGCGGACGTTCGCGTGCTCGCGCGCGCGCTGACTGACTATTACGCGAATAGTAATCGCGAATTACTAACTAGGTATTCGGAAATATGTTTGCGGCGCGTCTGGAAGGTGCAGCGATTCTCCTGGTGGATGACCTCGATGCTGCATCGATTCAAAGATGAAAACGCTTTCGACCAGCGCCGCCAACTCGCCGAGCTCGATTACGTAACCAGCTCGCGCGCAGCATCGCAGACGCTTGCCGAGAATTACGTCGGTCTGCCGATGGAGTGAGTCGACGTGCTACCTCGAGCGGAGCGCCGCGGCGAGCGCGAGAGTTCGGCGGGCCTGCTTCAGATGGGGCATGTCGAGCATTTTGCCGTCCAGCGCGACGGTGCCCGCGCCGGATGCGAACGCGTCGATCACACGACTGGCATAAGCTACATCTTCGGGGCTCGGTGTGAAGGCGGCGTTGATGACGTCCAGCTGATCGGGATGAATCGCGATCTTGCCGGTGAAGCCCGCGCGCCGCGCAGTCTCCGATTCATTCTTGAGCGCGGCGGAGTCTTTGAAGTTTACCGACACCGTGTCGATTGGCTGAACCTCGGCCGCCACCGCCGCCAGCAGGCATAGCGAGCGCGCAAGCTGGTAGGTGAAATCGAGGTTGCCGTCGGCATCGCGATTCGTAGCGGCGCCGACGGCAGCCGCAAGATCTTCTGCGCCCCACGTCATCCCGGACAGCCGCGTACTACATCCGGCGAAACCGCCCAAGGCGAACATCGCCGCCGGCGTCTCGGTCGCCACCGGAATGATCGCAATAGATCCATGATCGACGCCGTCGCGCGCTTCCAGCGCGGACAGGAAGTGATCGAGCATGATGACGTCGGTGGCCGATGTGACCTTCGGCAGTAATATTCCATCGGGTGCGCCGGCGACGATTGCGGCAAGGTCCGCCGCGGCCTTTGGCGTCGATAGCGGATTGATTCGTACCCACAGCTGGGTCTTCATGCGATCGCGATGCGTGCGCAAGTACTCGAGCACCATCGTGCGCGCGATCGCGGTGCGATCCGCCGCGACCGCATCCTCGAGATCGAGCACCAGCGCGTCGGCGCGCGAGGATTCCGATTTCGCGAGCTTGCGTTCGCTGTCGCCCGGCACGAATAGGAGCGAGCGGAGTGTCATGACGCCGGCCGCTTGTGCATCAGCGCCGACCGCTTGCAGTAGGCGACTTCCTCGGCGCGCTGGTTGAAGCATCGATGGTCGAAGACGACGATTCCCGCGCCGGGCCGCGAGCGGCTTTCGCGCTTCTCGGCGACCGTGGTCTCGGCGCGCAGCGTGTCGCCGATGAAGACCGGGTGCGCGAAGCGCGTGTCGGCCATGCCCAGGTTGGCGATGGTGGTGCCGAGCGTGGTGTCGCCGACCGAGACTCCGATCATCAGGCCGAGCGTGAAGATGCTGTTGACGATGCGCTGGCCGAACTCGGTGCCCTTGGCAAATTCCGCGTCGAGATGCAGCGGCTGGGGATTATGGGTGAGCGCACAGAAGATCAGATTGTCGGTTTCGGTGATCGTGCGCGTGATGGCATGCTTGAAGACCCGGCCGGTTTCGAATTCCTCAAAATAAAGTCCTGACATTTTTATTCCCGCTCCTTCATCATCGCTTGCGCGACCTGCAGACTGACCAGCCGCGCGATCAGAATAGCCATGTAGAACTGGCCGAGTACCGACTCCATCACCGAGAGACTGCGCGCACCTCCTCCGACCGGCGCAATATCGCCGAATCCGGTCGTCGTGAGGCATACGAAACTGAAGTAGATGAGGCTGTGAAACGACGCGAGCAAAGGCTCGACTCCCGGCGACGTCCCATGAAAAAGAGCGGCGCCGAACGAGCCAGGGTGCCGCAATTCCAGGGCCGCGAAGGCGTACGCAAACCCGACGCCCATCAGCAGGTAGGCGCAGATCGCGGCGCTGATCGTGTCCAGCGTGACGCTCGTGACGATAAACAGGCGCGAGACCAGCGCGACGACCGTGACGCTCAGGAACAGGCACGAAGAAACCGCGCCGAGCATCTCGAGCGTCAGGTTCGCGCTGAATTGCAGCGCGATGCGGCACCCAATTGCGGGCACGATCAGCACTAACGCAATGATGAAGAAGATCCTCAGTGCGCGAACCGCATACAGGGCGGCCAACAGCACCAGCAAGATCGTAACGGTCGCAATATTTTGCGCGAACGCGTGACTCGCGAACATCGGCTGCGTGACGAGCAGCAACAGAATCGCCGCCAGCAGTAGAGTGAATCTGCCCGGCCAGTTGTGGCGCGCCAGTCCGAGCTGTCGCCATAGCGCGGCGGGGCTGAGGGCGCTCGTCGCATCGCTCATGATGGATCGGTTTCGCGCAACGGGACCGGCAGTGTCAAGACGAGGGTTGCGGCCCTGGTAGTTCCAGCGCTGGTTCCAGTGCTGTCCCAAAGTGCGACACAGCCGTCCCCGGCTTGGTCGTACGTTGCGGCCAACTTAACCTATGACAGCCTGCGCCGCGCAGTCTCGAGCTGAGTTTTCGCAAGTCGACGATTTGGTGGTCGTCGTCTCAAGGCACGCACCTTGCGTACCAGTGCGGGGGCAATCGCATCTGACAAGGTTGATCGGCGCAGTGGCATAGTAACTCTGCTCGGGCGTTTGTTCGGCGGCAAGGAGGGCCGCACAGTCATGGACCAGATCTTTCAGCAGTCTTTGGCGGGGAGGAGGTTCGCGCTAATGGGATTCGAGCCGCCCGAGGCAGATTCGATTGTCGCGGCGTTGGAGACAGTCCGTGGAATCGGCCACATAGTCGGAGCGGCGGCACCTGCTATTCCCGGGCTCAACTCGCTTGCTCCTTTTGATGCTTGCTTTATCGACGCTTCCGCCGCCGGCGTCGGCGATCAGCCGGCCCCGATCGAAATGATCGCGCGCAGCCGCAAGCCGGCGGTGATCATCGGCTCGTTCGACCAAATCGTGGCGCGATTCGCGGTCGCCACCGACCTCAACCGCGACTTCATCATCCGTCCGTTCAAGTCAGAGGATTTGTTGCTCAGGGCGTGCCGCGCCATCAGATTTGTCGAGACGGCCGAGGTTGCGGTTCAACCCCCGGCTCGGAACGGAACCCGGCACGTAGTAGTTGCCGATGACGACGCCACCAGCATCGTTATGGTCTCGACGATCCTGAAGCACTTCAATTTCGAGTGTGACATCGCGCACGACGGCGAACAGGCGCTCGATATCGTCCGCAAGAAGAGACCCGACCTGGTGTTGCTGGACGTATCGATGCCGGGGATGAACGGGTTCGACGCGCTGACTGCGCTGCGCGGCGATGCTGCCACGCGTAGCACGCCGGTAATCCTGGTCAGCGCGCATCGAGACGAGGGTGAGGTGGTCAGGGGTTTCTCGCTCGGCGCCGATGACTACGTCACCAAACCCTTTAACTCGGGCGAACTGATGGCCCGAATCAACCGGGTACTTCGCGAACCGGAAGAGCGATGAACGGACCGGTTGTCATGTAGCGCTGGCCTGTTTTACTGTTCTCGCGTGTTTCGGCTCGACGGAAAGACCGCGATTGTCACCGGCGCCGGCTCGGGGATTGGCCTGGCGATCGCTTCGACCTTCGCGGGCAACGGTGCGCGTGTCTTCGCGCTCGATCGCGATCTCAAAGCGGCAAATGCCGCCGTCGAGAATATTTGCGCGGCCGGTGACACGGCTTCGGCGCTGGAATGCGACGTCGCGATCGCGGACTCCGTGGAGGCCGCTTTCGCGCGCATCGATGCCGACCCCAACGCCGCGCGAATCGACATTCTAGTTAACAACGCCGGCATCGCGAGCATCGGCACGGTCGAGAACACGTCGGAAGAAGATTTCGATCGCGTCTATTCCGTCAATGTGAAGGGCATATTTCTCTGTTCGCGGGCCGCCGTGCGCCGGATGCTCGCGAGCGGTAGCGGCGTGATCCTCAACCTCGCGTCGATTGCGTCGTTGATCGGTCTGACCGACCGCTTCGCCTATTCGATGAGCAAGGGCGCGGTGCTGACGATGACTCGATCGATCGCGGTCGATTACGTCAAGCGCGGCATCCGATGCAACTGCATCTGTCCCGCGCGCGTTCACACGCCGTTCGTTGACGGATATTTGCACGCGACTTACCCGGGACGCGAAGCCGAGATGTTCAAGCAACTCTCGGAATATCAACCGCTCGGCAGGATGGGCACGCCGGAAGAAGTCGCGGCGCTCGCGCTCTATCTGTGTTCGGACGAGGCCTCGTTCATCACGGGTCAGGCGTATCCAATCGACGGCGGCGTGCTCGCATTCTGATGAAACAGTACGGCCGCACCATCAACCTGAAGGACGACTCGCAAGTCATCGAGCGCTACCTCGAGCACCATCGTGCGATCTGGCCGGAGGTCGAACGCGGGCTCAAGTCTATTGGCATCGAGCGGATGCTCATCTTCAAGCTCGGCCGCCAGCTCTTCATGTTCATGGAGACCACTGACGCGTTCGATCCCGAGCGCGACTTTGCGCGTTACGAGGCCGGCAGTCCGCGCAATCGCGAATGGCAAGAGCTGATGGCCTCGATGCAGGAGCCGGTGCCCGGCGCGCAGCCGGGCGAATGGTGGGCCGAGATGGAGCTGGTGTTCACGCTCTAGCGCGTGCGGGTCGCGCGTGCGGAACTCGGAAGTACTCGGCCATTACGGCCACACGCGATGAGCGGTCTCGGCGACCAGCCGCAGCTTCTTTTCCTGCGCGGCCTCGCCGATCGGATTTCCGCGCACGCCCGAGTTGAATCCGCATTGCGTTGAGAGCGCCATCTGCTCGCGCGGGAAGTAGCGCGCTGCCTCATCGATTCGCTTGACCAAGCCCTCGAACGGCTCCATCTCCGCGGTCTTGGTCGAGACCAGCCCCAGCACGACGGTCTTGTCCTTCGGGATGTCGGCCAGTGCTGCGAATGAACCCGCACGCGGGCTGTCATACTCGAGCAGGAAAATCTGGAAGTTCGTCGCTCGCCTCACGATTTCCTTCAGGATTACGTCGTATCCGCCTTCGGCCAGCCAGCGCCCGTCGTTGTTGCCGCGGCAAGTGTGCAGCCCGAACGTGACGCCGGGAGCGTCTCCAACGGCGTTGATCAAATCGACGCCTTCGCTGAGCAACCGTTTCGAGGAGATGCCGTTTTTCTCGTAGAGCGCAGCCTGCGCCACGGGATCGACCAGCACAGCCAGCTCGGGCGCATCGATCTGGATGTACTCGCATCCGATTGCGGCGAGATCGCGAACTTCCTCGCGTACGATATCGGCGGTATCCGCGAACAGCTGAAATGGGTCGCTATACGCGCCGGACGAGTGCTCGGGCGACCAGAACATGTTGAGCATAAGGGGGCTTGGCAGCGTGACCTTGAGCGGTTTCTTCGCCTGCCGCCGCGCGTAGGCGAATTCCTCGGTGACCAGGGAACGGCGCCGGTGCACCTTGCCGGTCACCGCGAGGCCCATTTTGAACTCGACTACTTTTCCAGCTTCGTGCCATTGGCGATTCACCGGCATCGGCTCGAGCCCGGCGACGACGTCGCTCAGTGGTCCGATGAAACTAATCCGGCGCACCTCGCCGTCGGTGACGACGTCGAGCCCGGCGGACTCCTGCAGCGCGAGCGCTTCGTCAGCCGCGCGATCTTCGACCTGCTTGAACTGTGCGAGCGTTATCTCTTTTGACCGCAGCGATCGCCGCGCATCCCAAAGGTATCCGGGGCGCAACAGCGATCCGATCGCTTCGGCGCGATAGATGTTTTTCATTCGCGATTCCTTTGATCGACCATCAGCGTCAGCGCTTGCCGATCTGCCTGGGACCCTTGAGCTTGGCCTTGAGCTGGCCGACCGGGATCGCGGGCAGCGTGGTAATCTTGATGGTACCGCGGGACGACAGATCGACCGACATATGTGCGACGGTCTCATTGTCGGGTGCGTCCACGATCGTCACAAAATCGTATCCACCAAGCACGGCGTATTGTGTGACGACCTTGCAACCGAACTCGGAGATCTCCTGGTTCACGGCGTCGAGCCGGTCCGGGTCCTTGTGCAGTGTTTGACTGCCCTCTGGCGTCAGCGAGGTCAGCAGAATGTAGGTCGGCATGTCGATTACCTCCTCTGCTCCGACGTATTTCGCGGAGTGACTGAATTTTGACTGGCCTGGAACATGTAACGTCGTTCCAGCACAGAGCTTCGCGCCGGTCCCGCGCTAAATCAAGTTCGCAGCTGTTGGGAGATTCTGGCCGGCCGGCTGTCGGTCAGCAGGACGGAGCACTGGCAGTCTCAGTTGGCGCGCCGGGCCTCACGAGAATTCAGCCCGCCCGGCTCACTTATTCTTCCACTCAGAGCCGGCGGGGAATTCGAACGCGGCGAGCGACGCGGGGAGCATCTCGATGCTGAAGCCGGGGGCGGTCGGCGCCATGTAGCGGTCGCCGCGCACGACCACCGGGTCCCTGAAGTGCTCGTGCAGGTGATCGGCGAATTCGATCATCCGGTTATCGAGCCTGCCGCTCACGCAGATGTAATCGATAAGCGAAACGTGCTGGCCGTATTCGCACAGCCCGATTCCGCCCGCATGCGGACAGACCGGCACGCCGAACTTTGCGGCGAGCAGCAGCACGGCGAGCGCCTCGCTGAGTCCGCCGAGTCGGCAATTGTCAAACTGGCAGAAGTCGAGCGCACCGGCCTGCATCAACTGCTTGAACATCACGCGGTTGGCCGCATGCTCTCCGGTCGCGACGCCGATCGGCTTGATCGCGCGGCGAATGGTGGCGTGGCCGAGGACGTCGTCGGGGCTGGTGGGCTCCTCGATCCACAACGGATTAAAGCGCGCGAGCGGACGCATGAATTCGATCGCCTCGCCAACGTCCCATGCCTGGTTCGCATCCATCATCATGACGGCGCGCGGTCCGATTTCTTCGCGCACGAGCGCGGCGCGATGAACGTTGGCGGCAGAGTCGCGCCCTACTTTTATTTTGAAGCGCGTCCATCCGGCGGCGAGCGCCTCGCGACACAGGCGGCGAACCTTGTCGTCGGGATAGCCCATCCATCCGGCAGACGTGATGTACGCCGGGTAGCCCTCCTTGCGCATCTGCACTTCGCGCTCAGCGCGGGTCGCGAATTTAGCGCGCAGAATTTCGAGCGCGTCGTCACCAGTCAGCGCGTCCGTGAGGTAGCGAAAATCGATGCATGAGACGAACTGCTTGGGCGTCATGTCGGCGACGAGCTTCCACACCGGCTTACGCTCGACTTTGGCGTAGAGATCCCAGACCGCATTTACGATTGCAGCGGTCGCCAGATGGATCGCGCCCTTCTCCGGACCGATCCATCTGAGCTGGCTTTCAAACGTGAGCCGATCCCAGAAGGCGCCGAGGTCGGCGACCAGATCTTCGTACTTCGAGCCGACCACCAGATGCTGCAAAGCGCGGACGGCCGCGACCACGACTTCATTGCCGCGGCCGAGCGTGAACGTCATGCCGTGGCCCTCGATGCCGTCGCGCGCGTCGGTGGTGAGGACTACATAGGTGGCGGAATAGTCGGGGTCGGTATGCACGGCGTCGGAGCCGGCGAGGGTTCGCGAAGTTGGAGTTCGAATGTCGCGAACCGTAAGTCCGGAAATTGTGCGCGCCATGTCTGCTTCCTCTGCGCGGCATGGTAGCATCGCGCGACCAGCGATGACGACTCAAACGCCACTCGCGATTCGCGATCTGCGCCAGTCGTGGCCGCGGCCGTCGGCAACGAAAACGAAACCGAAACCGATCGTCGTGATCGGCGCGGGCAGTATCGTTCGCGACGCCCATCTGCCGGTTTACCAACGCCTCGGTTTTCCGGTCGCAGGCATTTTCGACGTGAATGCCAAGGCCAGCCGCGAGCGGGCGGCGGCATTTGCGATTCCGCGCGTGTTCGAGTCGCTTGATGAAGCCGGGTCGGTGCCCAACGGCATTTTCGACCTCGCGATTCCGCCGGGAAATATCGCGGGCGTGCTTGAGCGGCTGCCGTCAGGCGCCGCTGTGCTGATTCAAAAGCCGATGGGCCGCGACCTTGTCGACGCGCGTCGCATAGTTGCGATTTGCCGCGAGCGACGCCTCTCAGCGGCAGTCAACTTCCAGCTGCGCTTCGCGCCCAACATGCTGGCAGTTAAGGACGCGCTGGAGCGCGGCATCTTCGGCGACGTGCTCGACGTCGAAGTGCGGATCAATCTGCACACGCCGTGGAACTATTGGGCGTTTCTCAAGGGCGTCCCGCGACTCGAAGTGCTCATGCATTCGATCCACTACCTCGATTTGATTAGATCGCTGATTGGCGAACCGCGTGGCGTCTATTGCAAAGGTGTGCGGCACCCTGCGATGCCGGACTATGCGGACACACGCACCAGCATCGTGCTCGACTACGGCGACACGATTCGATGCAGCCTGACGATGAATCACGCGCATACATTTGGCGGACGATACGGGATGTCGCAGCTCAAGCTCGAAGGCACGCGCGGCGCCGCGATTGCGAAGATGGGCGCGAATCTCAACTATCCCGCGGGCGAGCCCGACACGCTCGAAATCGCAACCGAAGATTCGAACTGCTGGAGCGAGATCGCGCTGCGCGGCTCGTGGTTCCTCGAAGCGTTCGAGGGTCCGATGTCGAACCTGCAGCGATTCGTCGCCGGCGAGGATTCAAAATTGGTTTCGAGCGTCGAAGATGCGCTTCGCACGATGGCGGTAGTCGAGGCGTGCTACGAATCGAGCGCGCACGGCGCCACCCCAATTCCTTCGGTGAGCTAGCGGTACTTCAATCAAGCACAAGAAGGGTGAAGTACGATGTCGAAAATTTATGTTCCTACCGACGGTCCGGATGATTGGAAAGCGCTTTCTTGCTGACCCCCGCAAACAATGGAAATCCGGCTTCTCAGCCAGAACTTTGGCTCAATGTTGGGAGAGTGCGAACGGATTGCCGCCCGAAATCGCTTCGCTGTTAGAACCCGGCGGGGAGGTGCACCT
>JBOHWI010000517.1:0-3342 GCA_050736675.1 Binatus sp. (SeqCode) | reverse complement strand
GTGGTCGTCACCGAGAACATGTTCGGCGACATCCTGACCGACGAGGCCTCGGTGCTCGCGGGCTCCATGGGCCTGTTGCCGTCGGCGTCGCTGGGCGAGGAACTCAACAGCGCCGGGTTCCGCGTCGGGCTCTATGAGCCGATTCACGGCAGCGCACCGGACATCGCGGGCCGCGACGAGGCCAATCCGCTCGCCGCAATTCTATCGGCGGCGATGTTGCTCGAGCATTCGCTCGGCATGCGCTCCGAGGCCGAACTGATTTCGCAGGCCGTCGATTCGGTCGTGCGCGACGGCTATCGCACTCGCGATCTACACGGCGGCACGGGGACTCAGAGCGTAGGATGCAAGGCGATGGGCCGGCTGGTGCGCGAAAAAATCGAGAGCAGCGAAAGCGAAAACGAATGAGTATTTCCCGCGAGCCGAGAGTGGCGGTGGTCGGCGCCACCGGCGCGGTCGGCAACCAGCTTATCGAACTGATCGCCGCGCGCGGGTTCCAGCTGAGCGAGCTCAAGCTGTTCGCCACGGAAGCGGGCGCGATGCAGACCGTTGACGCGGCCGGCGAGGAGCGGCTGGTCGACGCGCTCGAGAGTCCCGCCGATCTTCGCGATTTCGATATCGCTTTTCTCGCATGCCAGGCGCCTCGTGCGGCCGAAATCGTTGCCGCGCACCCCGGCCCCATTCTCATCGATCTCAGCGCCGCCAATCGCCCGCCCTCGGACGTGCCAATGGTCGCGCCGGGACTCACTTCGCGCGAGGAATTCGCACGACTGCGCAACGCCAAGGTGTTCGCGACGCCTCATCCCGTCGCCCACGTGCTTGCCACCTGTCTCAAAGCCCTTGGCGCCCAGGCTGGATTCGTCGCCGCGACGGCGATGCTCGGCGCGAGCGCCGGCGGCAGGGACGTGCTGACCGCGACCGTCGATCAGACCACGGATCTTTTGAGCGCGCGCCTCGAGCTCGACGACGACGAAGTTCAGCGCGGCTTCAACGCCTTCATGCGCGAGCATGAGCGCTCCGTCGCCACAGCAATCGTCGCGCAGGTCGGCGCGCTGCTCGACAAAGCTCCTGCTCTGTCGGTGCAGGTCACCGCGATTCCCGTCCTGCACGGTTCGGCGCTGACCGTCGAGATTCAGCGGCCGCGCGCTATCAGGGGGAACGGCGAGGACGCGGGCGATCTGCTGCGCGTCGCGCCCGGCATTCTGATTGCCGAAGAAGGCGAACCGCTGGGCGTGATCGACGCGGTCGGCCAGGAGGCCATCGTCGTCAGCGTCGAGACGCGCCCAGACTCGCTGGCGCTGTGGTGCGTATTCGACAACACGCGCCTGATGGCTCTGGGAGCCCTCTGGATCGCCGAGACGCTCGCGCTCAGCCCGCCCACTCCCGCCTGATCCGGCTGCGCGATGGTCCTCAAGCTCACGCTCGAGTACGACGGCAGCAACTATTCCGGATGGCAGTTGCAACCGCGCCACGATTCGATACAGGGCAGGATCGAAGCCGCGCTCGAGCGGATTTTCGCCGCCCCCGTGCGCGTGTTCGGTTCGGGCCGCACCGACGCCGGCGTGCATGCGCGCGGGCAGGCCGCGTCGATTTCGATTCCGCGCCCGTTCGACCCGGAAGAATTGCAGCGCGCGCTCAACTCGATCCTGCCCGCCGACATTGTGGTGCTCGGCATCGCGCCCGCGCCCGGCGACTTCGATCCGCGGCGCGCCGCCCGCTCACGCGTCTACGAATATCGCGTGCTGAATCGCAAAATCGCGTCCGCCTTCGAGTATCGCTACAGCTGGCTGGTTCGCGACCAGCTCGATCTCGCCGCGATGAACTGCGCGGCGCGTGTCTTTGTCGGCGAGCACGACTTCGCCGCGTTCCGCTCGCTCGGCACCGAGGTGACGACCACGGTCCGCCGCGTGATTTCGAGCGAATGGACGCGCGATGCCGACGTTGTGCTCTACCGCGTCGAGGCTACGAGTTTTCTGCGGCACATGGTGCGCGCCATGGTGGCGGCAATGATCGACGTGGGCCGCGGCAAGCTCGCGCCCGAGAAAATCGCGACGATTCTCGCCGGACGAAATCGCCAAGCGGCTCCCGCCAACGCGCCGCCCGGCGGTCTGTACCTCGTCGAAGTCCGTTACTGACGGCGCGATCGTGCAGGTGCGGGGAATCCGACTGCGCAAACCCCTTGGGGCTCAACGAGCGCACAACTGGCCTGTGCAAAACCCATCACGATCCCTAGAAAAAATAGCGATTTTCGTGCCGCGCGCCCTTGAATTTGCCGCGTTTCTCGTTCACCCTCACTGAAAGCCCGCAACCCGGCACGCAAGGAGGAGGATGATGACTCAGTCGCAGGTAGCAGCCCACTTGGCTGAAAAGCTCGAACTAACGAAGAAGCAAGGGAAGGCAGTACTCGAGGAACTCAACGCATTGATCGTCCGCGAACTAAAGAAGGAAGGATCGCTGCGGCTGGCCGGCCTCGGCATCTTCCGCAAGCGCAAGACCAAGGCGCGGATGGGCCGCAATCCGGCCACCGGTCAGGAGATCAAGATCCCGGCGCGCACCCGGCTTCGCTTCACCGCAGCGAAAGCGCTGAAGGACTCAGTGCTCGGCGCGAAATAATTTCACGGCTGATTTTTGCGAACCGCGGGAACGGACACGCTCCGGTTCTCGCGGTTCGCTTTTTTCCTTTCAGTCTTTTCCGTCCGGCTTGCGCCGCGATGTTTTACTGCGCGCGTCGCGCGCGCGGGCAAGAAATTCGCGAATCCTGGTTTCGTAACCGCGCTCGGACGGTTCGTAATATATCTTTTCGAGCAGCTCGTCGGGCAGGTAGTTCTGCGCGACCAGTGCGCCTTCGTAATCGTGCGGATAGCGGTAGTCCTTGCCGTAGCCGAGGCCCTTCATCATCGGCGTCGGGGCGTTGCGCAAATGCAGCGGCACCGGCAGCGCGCCGAGCACTTTCGCATCTTCACCTGCCGCCCGCATCGCGCGGTACGACGCGTTGGACTTGGGCGCACTTGCCAGGTACGTCACCCCCTGCGCGAGCGGGATGACGCCTTCCGGCATCCCGACGAAGTCCACTGCCTCCTTGACCGCGATCGCCACTTGAAGCGCGCGCGGATCGGCGTTGCCGACATCTTCGGACGCAAAGATGACCATCCGCCGCGCGATAAACAGCGGCTCCTCGCCCGCCTCGACCATCCGCATCATCCAGTACACCGCCGCGTCGGGATCGCTGCCGCGCATGCTCTTGATGAACGCTGAGATGACATTGTAGTGCTCGTCGCCCGCGCGATCGTAAAGCAGCGCCTTCTGCTGCGCCGACTCGCGAATGTGTTCCGGCGTGATTATGGT
>JBOHWI010000516.1:0-5195 GCA_050736675.1 Binatus sp. (SeqCode) | reverse complement strand
GCGCGCGGCTACGCGCAAATAGCACCACAGCGCGAGCTCGATTCCTCCGGCGACAGCGAATCCCTCGACCGCAGCGATTACCGGCTTGCTCAGCAACATGCGCGTGCACCCGAGCGGGCCGTCGCCGTCCTCGGTAACGCGATTGCCGCGGCTGGTGACGACCTCTTTCAGATCGGCACCGGCGCAAAACGTTCCGCCCGCGCCGGTCAGGATCGCAACTGACAACTTGTCGTCGGCGTCGAAGCGGCGGAACGCGTCGGCGAGCGCCGCGGCGGTCGGCTGATCGACGGCGTTGCGCGCCTCGGGACGATTTATGGTGACTATTGCTATTGCGTTTTCGACCGCGAACTCGATCAGGCTCATCGAAGGACCTCCTGTAGGTCAGTGGGGCGGGCGTGCCCGCCCGCCGCTCAGCGATATCGAACTTACTTTCCCTGCGTTTTACTTGTCGAGTAACGGAGATGAATGACGCCGGAATCCAACGAGGGGTGCGCCTTGAACCCGCTGTGCACGAACACTTCCAGCATCTGGCGGTTCTCGCCGAGCACGTCAGCCTCGAATTCGGCGACGCCGTTCGCGTCGGCGATGAGCGCAAGATGTTTGAGCAGAATCGTACCGATGCCGCGGCCCTGGAACCCGTCGAGCACCGCGAACGCGACCTCCGCACGGTGCGGATCGGCGCCGCAAATATAACGGCCGACGCCGATGAAGCGCTCGCGCCCGTCCTCGGTTAGGGTCGCGGCCAACCCGACATGATTCTTGAAATCGAGCTCAGTCAGACGTTGTAAATCATTCGGCGAAAGATCGCGCCTGATCCCCATGAAACGAAAATAGACGGACTTTTGACTAAGGCCGTGGAAGTGCTCGTGCAGGCGCTCCCCGTCGTCGGGACGAATCGCGCGGATGCGGATCGCGGCGCCGTCGAGCATCGTCGCATCGACGCAATATTTCTTCGCGTCGCTGAGCATGTCGCCATCTCCCATCGGAGCGCTTGTCGAGTATACCGCGATTTCGCTTGGAATCTCCCGCGCATTTCGCTAAGGCGATCGGAGCGGCGTCAAGATGAGCGAATTCACAATCAAGGACAAGACCGCGATCGTCGGCGTCGGCGAGACGAAGTACTACAAGCGCGGCGCCGCGCCGGTCAGCGAATTTCGTCTCGCGCTCGAAGCGATTCAGCGCGCGGCCGGCGACGCCGGGATTCCGGTGACGGCGATCGACGGCATCTCGTCGTACGCCAACGACCGCAACGACTCGGTGCGCGTCGCCACCGCGCTCGGACTGCCCGAGCTGCGCTACACTAATATGTTCTGGGGCGGAGGAGGCGGCGGCGGCTCGGGCGCAATCGGCAACGCCGCAGCCGCGATCGTCGCGGGCTTCGCGACCTGCGTCGTCGTATATCGAGCGCTCGCGCAAGGGCAGTTCGGCCGCTTCGGCGCGACGCCGGCGATGCGCGCGATATCCGGACCCATCGCGTACACCTGGCCGTACGGGATGTCCACGCCGGCGCAATGGATCGCGCTGCGCACGCGCCGCTTCATACACGACCATCACATCACGCAGGACCCGCTCGCGGCGATCGCGATGGCCTGTTATCACCATGCGCAGTTCAATCCGCGCGCGATCATGTACGGCCGTCCGCTGACGCGCACGGCCTACGACGAATCGCGATGGATCGTCGAGCCGTTTCACCTTTACGACTGCTGTCTCGAGAACGACGGCGCCGCCGCCGTGATCGTCACCAGCGCCGAGCGTGCGCGCGATCTCAAGCAACGCCCCGCGTATGTGATGGCGTCGGCGCAAGGCTCCGACTTTCGCCAGGGGGCGGCGGCAGAGAACGGTCCCGACTACGCGACGTCGAACTTCAAGACGCTCGCGCCGCGTCTGTATGCGATGGCGGGAATCGAGCCCAAGGATGTCGACGTCGCACAGGTGTACGAAAAC
Source organism: Binatus sp. (SeqCode) (assembly GCA_050736675.1). GTDB lineage: Bacteria > Desulfobacterota > Binatia > Binatales > Binataceae > Binatus. Next base: position 3,251 of record JBOHWI010000516.1, on the reverse strand, counting down.
TTCACCGGCGCCGTGATGACCAGTATCGTCGAGCACGGGTTCTGCGATCCGGACGAAGTGATGGACTTCTGCACATTCGAAAATCTGACCGCGCCCAACGGCAAACTACCGATTAACACCAGCGGCGGAAACCTGGCCGAGTGCTACATGCACGGACTCGAGTTGATAATCGAGGCGGCGCGGCAGGTGCGCGGCACGTCAACCTGCCAGGTGAAGGACGCAGAAATCTCGATGGTCGTGTCGGGGCCGATGGTCGCGCCGGTGAGCGATTTGATCCTGCGCAGGTAAGTGTGATGGCAATCGACGAAAAGATTTCGGAATCGAAGTCGTACCTGCCGGCTGGAATGCCCGCGCCCGCCGCCTCGCGCGACGGCTTGGACACCGAGTTCTGGGAGGCGGCGAAACGGCACGAGCTGGTCGTGCAGAAATGCAATTCGTGCGGGACGTTTCAATTCGGCCCCGAATGGATTTGTCACAAGTGCCACACGCTCGACGTCGGATGGCATCGCGTGTCGGGCCGCGGCCGCGTCTATAGCTGGGAGCGCGTGTGGCATCCGGCACATCCCGCGCTGAAGTCCGCGTGTCCCTACATTGTAGTGGTGGTCGAGCTGCCCGACGCCGGCAACGTGCGCATGGTCGGCAATCTGCTCGGCGATCCAATGCGTGAAGTGGCCTTCGACGCCGACGTCGAGGCCGTCTTCGAGGATCACCCCGAAGGCTTCACCTTGATTCAGTGGCATCTCGCGAGTCGCTGATCGTGGCTCAGGTCTTTTCCGGCTTGTCGGCCTTGATGAACTTGAGCGACGCGGAATTCATGCAGTAGCGCAGTCCCGTCGGGCGCGGGCCGTCGTTGAAGACGTGGCCGAGATGTGCGTCGCATTCCGCGCACGTCGCTTCCGTCCGCGTCATGAAAAGTGAACGGTCGGTCTCGGTCTTGACGTTTTCAGGCGCGATCGGCTGATAGAAACTCGGCCATCCGGTACCCGATTCGAATTTGGTATCCGAGCTGAACAGCGCGTTGCCGCAGCAGATGCATCGGTAGAGGCCTTTGTCGTGATTCTCGGCATACTCGTTCTGGAACGGCCGCTCGGTGCCTTTTTTGCGCGTGACCTCGTACTGCTCTGGGGTCAGCTCTTTGCGCCATTCCGCGTCCGTCTTGACAACTTTGTCTACCATGACGGGTCCCTTTCTCTCTCCGGAATCGTTGAATTCGACGATCGATACTTTGACTATACCCGACGCGTCCGGATTCGCGGAATCGCCCGACGCATCGCGCGTCTTGCCGAATTCAACGTAGCCGAAAGCGACGATCGCGGGTAGCGCGGCGATCGCGGCGACGAATGCACGGCGCCCGATCAGAGGTTGGTTCTGAGTATTCGAGTTGCTGTTGCTCTTAGCCAATTTCAGATCCGTTGTGTTGATCATTGCACATTAGATAACGCGGTCGAAGCTCGTGCGGTTCCCCAACTCCGAGAGGACGCGCCAGGCCCCGATTGACTGGAAGAGAGTGACGTCTATTCGAGGTTCAGACCCCCATGAGCCGCGAAGTTGCGGAAATCGCGGTCGCGCGTCACTAAAGGGACTTCGTGGTCGATACATGACTGCGCAATAAGGGTGTCGGCCAGGCGCGCCCTGAGACCGCGGCGCAGAAGGCGGGCACGGAGTTCACCCGCCCGTTCCCAATAGCCGTCGAGAATTTCAAGTCGCGGAACGGCGCGAATCAAAGCTCCAATCTCCAAGCGAATCGCCGGGTCGCTCAAAAGTTCCGTCACCACAACCGGGGGGAAGACACCCTGGCGGAGCTTCAGTGCTTGCTCGACCGCAATCACGTCCCTGCCGCGCTCGCCGGAAAGAAAAGCTATGGCCGAACTCGTATCGAGCGCAATCATCTTCTGTCTTCTCGCAGAGCGTTCAAATCGATCGAGAATTTCAACTTTCCGCGCATTTTCAGCAGCCCGTCGTAGGCTTCGCCGGCCGCCAACAATTCCAGGCCCTTCCTGACCGTTTCGCTGACGCCGGCGCGGGTAGCTCTTTGCGCCTTATTCAACAAGTCACTCCGAACGTGTACGGTGATCTTCCTCTCCGCCTTCATGCCGTAAATCATACCAGCATTTGATGCCGTAATCATGTACGGCCATCCAGGTTTCTGCCGACTGCGCCTTGTCGGCGACGCGCGGATCGCTAGATCTGATAGACGAACAGCTTTTGTTCCTTGGGTTTCAGGAACACGTGCGCACCTGCGGTCAGATTCAGCACCTGGCTGCGCTCGTGGCTGATTTCGACCTGCACCAGGTCGCCCCATTCGGCCACCAACTCGACCTTGACTTGCGGGCCGGCCGGGTTGATCGACTTCACGGTCGCAGGGAAGGTCTGCTTGCCGTTGGGCCTCGTCACGATTTCCAGCAGATGAGGCCGCACGTAGAGGACCGCTTTGCCGGTCTCCGGATGCGCATGCGCGTGGGTGCTGTCGAGCTCGACGGCAGTATCGCCGAGAAACACGCGGCCGTTCTCGATGCGACCGTGAAACAGGTTGACGTTGCCGAGAAAGTTGTACACGAACGCGTTGGCCGGGTGGTGATAGACTTCCTCGGCCGAGCCGATCTGTTCGATACGCCCCTGGTTCATCACGACGATGCGATTGGCTAGCTCCAGCGCCTCTTCCTGATCGTGCGTAACGAAGACGCTGGTTATCTTTATCTCGTCGTGCAGCCGCCGCAGCCATCGGCGCAGTTCCTGGCGTACCTTGGCGTCGAGCGCGCCGAAGGGCTCGTCCAGCAGCAGGACTTTCGGCTCGACGGCGAGCGTCCGTGCGAGTGCGACCCGCTGCCGCTGGCCGCCGGAAAGCTGCGAGGGATAGCGATCGGCCAGGAAGTCGAGCTGCACGAGTTTCAGCAATTCATGCACTCGGCGCTTGACCTCGGCCTCGGCCGGCCGCGCGCGGCGCGGCAGCACGCGCATGCCGAAGGCGACGTTTTCGAACACCGTCATGTGGCGGAACAGCGCATAGTGCTGGAAGACGAAGCCGACCTTGCGCTCGCGCACGGCGACGCCGCTGGCGTCCTCGCCGTGGAACAGCACCTCGCCGGTGTCGGGCGTTTCCAGTCCCGCGATTATCCTGAGCAAGGTGGTCTTGCCCGAGCCCGACAGCCCCAGCAGCGCGACCAGCTCGCCGGTCTCGCTATGCAGGTTGATATTGTCAACCGCGACGAAGTCGCCGAACTTCTTGCTGATATTTCTGAGCTCGATACTCA
>JBOHWI010000515.1:0-5562 GCA_050736675.1 Binatus sp. (SeqCode) | reverse complement strand
GTTCAGCGCACGGCATGCTATCCGCCGCACCTCGGTATCGTGAATCGTCGGCAGCGCGAGTCCGAGCGTGGGGTACAGGATCGAGAAATCGACGCCGAGATCGTTCAGCCTGCTGTACAGCAGCCGCGGCGCCATCACAGTCGCGAGATCGTAAGCGTCGTTGACGACGCCCCACCATGCGCCGCGCATATCGCCGGATTCGCGATTTCCGCGCGAACCGGTCGGATGCTCGCGCAGCTCGCGATTGTAACGCTCGAGCATCCCGCTCCCGCCGGTCTTCTGCAGATATTCGTTGAACAGCGGCGCAGGCTCGATCAGGTGGCCGTCGGCGTCGATCACCGGATGATCGAGCCGGTCGCGAAGCGCACGCACTTGGGTGACTTGTTCGGTGTTCACGCTTGAGCGGTAGCGCGCACGCGCAGAAGGTGTCAAGCGTGCTTCGCCACGCGCGCCGAGGCGCGCACAGCGTCAATTCAAAAGATGCCGGCCGTTCGGTGCTAGCGCTTGTCGCCGTGATGACCCGCAACGTGCGGAGGCATCGCCGGATCGTGGATCGGATGCGTCGCCGGTGCGCCACTTTTCGCGGCGATACTCTGTGCGCATCGCAGATGCATCGGCGGCTCGCCGGTTATCTTGCTGCCGAAGCCAAAGCGTACACCGCAGTGGCCGCAGCGTTCATCCGCTAACGCGCGCAGCGTGTGGCACTTGGAATGATTGCAGGATCCTCGGCACGGTCCCCCGGGCGTTCCGGGGGTGGGAACACTGACGACACTCATGGCTTCATCCTCACAGTCCGCTCTGCGGCCGTTCAGAAACCCTCAGCTTGGAGTTCATATTAGGCCACCTAACTGATTGTAGCAAGCGAGTGACATACAGTTATGTGCGGTTTCAATACTCCTAGCTAACAGACGGCTTCCCTTCTTTATTTAGCTTTATGCAGCCTACTCCGATCGATTTTCATGCACAAGATGTCCTGACATAGATTAGTCAGCTTCGAAGCGGCTGACGATAGGTAGAGATAGCGTCTTATTGCATAGGATAGTGGTAATCCCGAGTCACTGACCAAGTGTAGCGCCACTAATGGGAGTCAGGCGCTCGGCAACGAACCGCCGAGCAGTTTTCGCGAGCGTTCGAGATTACGCCGGATGTAACCGCGGACGTGGCGCGCGACGCTCCCATCGGCGTGTCCGAGAGCGACTGCCGCCGCAAACTCGGCCATCGCGGCTTCCATCGCGCTCCGCTCCGGCGGATTTTTCGCGCTTGCGCGAGTCGCGCGTGCCAGTGCGCCGCGAAGTGCGCTTTTTTTGGCGAGGTGCCTGTCGCCCAGCCGCTTGAGCGCCGCGAATGTCGCGCGCAGATCTTTTATCTCCGCCGCATCGTACGCGGGCGCCGACTCGAGCACCGTCGCGGCATGCGCGAGCATCGCGAGCGCCGACATCGCCTGGCCCTGCGCGTACGGCGATGTCAGCTCGGGCAGCATCGCCTCCATGATCGTCCGCTGCATCCCGCTGAGCAGTTCATTCAATGTAGGCCGTAGCATCTGACTACCTCAGACCAATCGAAGCTGGTTGGCCAGATCTTCGAACAACGCCGGCAGCAGCAGTTCAAGAAACGGCATCACGGCGTCGGACGTGCGCCGCTCGACGAAGTCGCGGATTCCGGTCAGACAGATCACCGCCATCTTGGCGTTGCCGAGCACCTGGTAGAAAAACAGCCGCTCGCGATCGACCCGATGCCCGGTCTTCTGTTCGTACAACCGGTAGAAGGCCTCACGCTCCATCAACCCGCCCGCCAATTCTTCGCGTCCCCAGAACATCATCGACGCCCACCCGAGATCCTCCATCGGGTCGCCCAGATGCGCCATTTCCCAATCGAGCATCGCGATGATTCCGTTTTCGTCGTACAGATAATTTCCCGAGCGGTAGTCGCCGTGAACGATCACGATCCGGTCGCTCGCGACGGGGTTGGCGTTGAGCCATGCAAACGCGGCATCGAGGATCGGGTAATGCTCGCCCATCCGGTCGCGTTCATAGACTTCGTTCCAATGCGCCGACTGGATGCGGGCGGGCGCTTCGAGACTTTCCGGCGCGCCAAGAATCTCGAGCCCGCACTTGCGATAATCGAGCGACTGCAATCGCGCCAGCTCGCTCAGAAAGTCGTCCGCGACCTTCGCCCGCGTCGCCTCGGGCTCCATCGCCGGAAACGCGCCCATGCCGGTGCGGCCCGACGCGCGATGCATGATGAAAAAAGGGCGATCCATCACGCCCGGGTCAAGCTCGAGAAACAGCGGCTCGGGCACTTTGAGGCCCGCGCGATGCGTCGCCGCAATCACCTTGAACTCGCGCTCACGATCGGATTTGAGCAGTCCTCCGGTCGGATCGCGCCGCCCGATCAGCGGGCGCGTGCGGGTCTCGCCTTGTTCGCTCCACTGCAGATCGAACGCGTAGGTCTCGCGCGACGAGCCGCCGGAAATTCGCTTGAGGCCGACCACGCGATGCTCGCGCGCATGCGGCATCTTGCGTTTGAGATATTCAGTCAGTCGACGCTCATCCAATGGAGTGACAACCTATTTCGCACTACGGATTCGGTGCGGTCGGCGGCAGCGCGGCGGGATTCACCGGCGCCGTGATTCCACCCATCATGCTGCCCATCGATGCGCGCAGCCGCTCAGCCTGCTCGATTTTACCGTTGCGCATCAACTGTCTCTCGACGCCGAGCGACTCGCGCTTGGCCTGTTCGATCTGTTCCGCCGTGGGCGGCGCGATCGCGACCGCGCTGGCGATCGTCTGCTGCGAAATTGCCGCCAGCATCTGCGTCATCTGCACGGTCGAGGCCGACGGCGGCGGCGCGGTCGACGAGCCCATGCCCGCGACCTTGCCCAGCGCCTGCGCGAAACTCCCCGGCCCGCGCGCCGTCATGAACATCTGCGCCTCGTTCATGCTTGACGCGCCGTCCAGCCGCGTACCCGACGGCGCGCTATGGCTCATCGCGTCGACGTTCATCACATCGAGCGAGGGCGCAGCGCCGAGGTTGTTGAGCGTCAAGATCGAGTCGTAGTGAATTTCGTCGGCGTGTGATCCATCCACCTCGAACGCGATCTCTGAATCGCCGTCACTCATCGGCGAGACTCCGGTCACCTGCCCTATAGTCGCCGACGCATGCGTTATCGCGTCGCCTGGCCCAAGCCCGCCGCTCGTGTCGAGCTGCGTCGTGTAGTACGAGGGCTGGCTGGCGCATCCCGCGAGCAGCAGGGCGACGATGAACGGCGCGCAGATTTCGATTGCCTTACGCAAATGCCGGCATCACTTCCTTCGCGAACAATTCGAGCGTCGGCGGCGGCGCGAAGTCGCTGAAAAAAATCGTAAAGGTCGTGATTCCCATCGCCACGCGCTTTCTGAGTTCCTCGATCAGCTGCTTCGGCGTGCCTTTGATTCCGGTGGTGACGAACGGCTTGAGCATCTGCGCCGCCTTCCACTTCGCCTCGACTTCCGCGTCGCTCTGGCCGATGCACACCAGTAACTGCTCCGACACGTCGATCGTATTCACGTCGCGCCCAACGTCTTTGCAGTGCTGCTTGAGCACGTTGAACTTGTGCTCGAAGCTTTCGTAGCCGGCAGGACAGTTCCATCGATCGGCGAACCGCGCGACCAGCTTCAGCATGATCTTCTCGCCGCTGCCGCCGATCGTAATCGGGGGATGCGGCTGCTGCACCGGCTTGGGATTGCAAATCGCCTCTTCGACGGAATAGTGGCGTCCTTTAAACGTCACGCGCTTCTCAGTGAACATCGCCTTCATTATATGCAGGCCTTCCTCGAACATCTTGAGCCGCGTGCCCATCGACGGGAACTGGTAGCCGTAAGCCTTGTACTCCGCTTCCATCCAACCCGCGCCGTAGCCGATTTCGAGGCGGCCGTTGCTGATGTGATCGATCGTGCAGAGCGTCTTCGTCAGCAGCGCAGGATTGCGATACGAGTTGCACATCACCAGCGTGCCGATGCGAATTTTCTCGGTCTTCGCCGACAGCCCCGCCATCAGCGCCAGGCATTCATGATGGTCAAGGTCGGGCATCCCACCCGTCCACATGTGATCGACCAGCCAGATCGAATGGAAGCCGAGCTTTTCGCATCGATGCGCCCGTTCTTCGAGCTGATGCCACGATTGTCCGGCTTGCGGAGAGAACAGCGCGAACTGAACTTTCTTGCTCATTGAAATCTACTCCCGTGCGAAATTGGCGTGAGTATCCGCCGACTCTGTTTCGCACGCCGAGCCGCGAAGGGTCAACCAGCGACGATTCGCGGACTTGTGCGGGGACGCGAAATTGTGGAGAGGATTACGTCCATGAAGACTCGACGGCGCATTGCCATTGACCTGTTGCTGATTCTCGTTCTTCTCGTCGCGACGCGCTCGTTCGCATCGGCAGCCGGGTTTAGCGCAGTCGGTGCGGCGCGCGAGCTCAAAGGCACGCCGGGCATTTACGAGTGGACATTTCAGGCGACCGTCGGCAAATCGCCGTTCGACAAGATTGCGTTGCATCGCGTCGCAAGGGGGCCGACTCCGCCCGCGCATTCTGAGGCGGTCGTGCTCTACCTGCCCGGGACCAACATGAACGGCGAAGTGGCGCTCGAGGATCCGCGCTACTCGTTGCAGGTTTACCTGGCCGAGCACGGCGTGGACGTTTGGGCGATGGACTATCGCACCCATTTCATTCCGCCTGAGACACCGCAGAGCGATCTTTCCGAGCTGGCGGGTTGGACCAACGATCTTTTCGAATCCGATGTCGACGCGGCCGCGAAATTCGTCAGCGCAAAGACCGGCCGCAGCAAAATCTTCGTCGCCGGCTTCAGCCGCGGCGTCGAGTTCGCGTACCTTTACGCCGCGATGCATCCCGAGCGCGTCGCGGGGATCATCGCGCTCGACGGATTCATCCCGACGCATCCGATGCGGGCGGCGGCGGTCGGGCCCGGCCACTATGCCGACGACATCGGCGGCAAGCATCTGACTTACGACAAGCGGCACACGCTGATGCAGATGGTGATCGACAATCCCAACCAGCCGGCGCCGATTCCGAAGTACAAAACCGCGCGCGAAAACCTCGAGCACGTCATGTACGATGCGGCCCCCGGCAACGGCGCATTTGCGAACATGCCGGGCGGTTTTTCAGACCCCGTGGTACTGGCGAAGCTGCTGATCGCTTACGACCGTTACTGGCCCGCCGTTCAGGACGGCGAGAATCCGTTCACGCCCGAGCTGCTGGCGTCGCTCAAGGCGTCGAAGATTCCGGTGATAGCCTTCGCCAGCACCAACTTCGGCGCGGATTGGCCGGGCCAGGTCGAAGCGGCGGCGAAATCGACCGGCGCGCCCGATCCTTCATTCACGAAGTTTGAAGGATGGGGCCATCTCGATGTCCTGGCGGGCGCCAAGTCGGAGAGCGAAGTGTTTGCGCCGACGGCGGCGTGGATCAGGCAGCATCAGAAGTAGGCGGATAATTCGGCGCGTCGGGGCGTGGCGGCGGAGTGGGGCGGCTCGCGGGAATAATCATAACCGCCGCGAGCGCCCATGCGC
>JBOHWI010000514.1:0-4747 GCA_050736675.1 Binatus sp. (SeqCode) | reverse complement strand
ATGCGCGAAGTTGTCATGCCGATTCTGGCCGCGATGAACGCACGCGGCACCCCGTTTCGCGGCGTGCTGTTCGTCGGGCTGATGATCGATGGTGCGCGAATCAACGTGATCGAATTTAACGTCCGCTTCGGCGATCCCGAATGCGAAGCGATGATGATGCGCCTCGACAGCGACCTGGCGGCGAATCTGCTCGCTGCCACGGAAGGCAAAGTTGCGAACGCTGCCGTCAGGCTCTCGCCGCGCAGCGCGGTCGCGGTCGTGCTTGCGTCCGGCGGCTATCCCGGCGAGTACAAAAGAGGGATCCCAATCCACGGCCTGGACCGGCTCGAAGGCAACCTCCCGTCGGAAATGAAGATCAAGTGGGCAATGAAAAAAATCCGCGTCAAAGTATTTCACGCCGGCACCGCGCTGCACGACGGGCAACTGGTGACCGACGGCGGTCGCGTGTTGACGGTGACCGCGATGGCGCCGGAGTTGGCCACCGCAGTCGATGCGGCCTACGAGGCGGCGGAGATGATCGAATTCGAGGGACGTCACTTCCGCCGCGACATCGCGCGACGTGCGCTCGGATAGCCGCGATGGATCGTCTCGATGACGGAATTGCGGCACTGCAAGCCGGCGAGCTGGTCGTTTATCCGACGGAGACGCTCTACGCGCTCGGCGCTGACGCGTTTTCATCGAAAGCGTTGCGGCGGCTGTTCGACCTGAAGGGACGCGAGCCGGGACGCCCGGTCGGACTGATCGCCGCGAACGCGGCGATGGCGTTTTCGCTGGCGCGCGAAATTCCGCTCGACGCGCGGCGGCTTGCCGACGCGTTCTGGCCGGGTCCATTGACGCTGGTTCTGCCCGCTCGCGACGACATCGCATCCGAGCTCGCGGGACCCGACGGCGTCGGCGTGCGCGTATCGCCTAATCCCGTCGCGCGTGCGCTGAGCGCGGGAGTTGGGCGGCCGATCACCGCGACCAGCGCGAATCTGAGTGGCGAAGCCCCCGCCATCACGATGCAGCAGGCGCGGGCGGCGCTTGGCGGAAAAGTTAAAGTTTACCTTGAAGGTGGAAAATTGACCGCGTCGGCGCCCAGCACGGTCGTCGCGGTCAACGCAAGCGGGTGGAAAATGATTCGAGTGGGGGCGATATCGGAAAGTCAGATCGCGATTGCGCTGGCGGGAGACGCGTTGAAATGAGCGCGCTCGGCAAACGGGTCGAGCCGTTTCGCGCGCTTATGTACGACCGCGGGATTGCCGGCGAGCCGGCGCGTGTGGTGGCGCCGCCGTACGATTTGATCGGCGCCGCGCGCCAGGATCAACTGTACGAACGCAGCCAGTACAACGTCGTGCGCCTCGAGTTCGGACGCGAGGCCGACCGCTACCGAGCCGCGGAAAAAACGCTCGCTGAGTGGCTGGCGGCGGGAGTCGTCGAGCGGTCGCGGCGTCCCGCCATTTTTCAGTACACGCAGACCTTCGACGTCGAGGGTCGCCTGCTGCATCGCACGGGATTTATCGCGCGCGTGCGCCTCGAGGAATTCGATCGCCGCCGCATCGTGCCGCACGAGCGAACTTTTCCAGCCGCTAAGGAGGATCGTCTGCGCCTGCTGACCGCGCTCCAGGTCAACACCAGCTCGATCTTCGGGCTCTACTCCGGTACGCATCCCGCGCTCGACCGGCTGCGCGAGGAGGCGGCCGCGCGCGCGCCGTTGATCGATCTCGTCGATGACCTCGGAATCCGCAACGAGCTGCGTGCGATCGAGTCGCCCGACGAAATCGCGATCGTCCAGCGCGAACTCGAGACGCCGCGCATTTTGATCGCCGACGGGCACCATCGCTACGAAACCGCGCTGAATTATCGCCGCGCGCGGCGCCACGAGAACGCCTCGACCGATCCCGAGCTGTACGACTACACGATGATGACGCTGGTAGCGTGCGATGATCCGGGGCTGGTGATCCTGCCGACGCATCGGGTGGTGAAATCGCTGGCGGAGAGCGCGATCGCGTCGTTCGCGCAACAGGCGCGTGAAGTTTTCGACCTCGAGGAAATCGCGCATCGCGACGACTTCCGCACGCGCCTCAACGATTCCGGCGCCGGTGCGATAGGCGTGGCGCTAAAAGACAGCGCCAAATATTTCATCCTGCGCCTGCGCAGCCCGAGCGCGATGGAGGCCGCGATGCCCGACACTCCCGCTGAAGTTCGCCGCCTCGACGTGTCGGTTCTCCACGCGCTGGTGTTCGATCGCATCTTCGGAATGATGGCCGACGAGATTCGCAAAGGCGGAAATATCGAATACACGATCGAAATCGGCGGCGCGCTCGGCGCAGTCGCCAACGGCAGCGCCGACGGCGCGTTCCTGATGAATCCGCCGTCGATCCAGGATGTCGAGCGAGTGAGCGACGCAGGCGCGACGATGCCCGAGAAATCGACCTACTTCCATCCCAAGCTGCTGACCGGCCTCGTAATGAACCCGCTGTTCGACGACAAATGACTGCGCGCGGGACGCGGTTGCTCCTCGTTCGCCACGGCGAGACCGTCGGCGAATCGAGCATCCGGTATCACGGCCGCACCGACGTGCCGTTGTCGGAACTGGGCCGCGCGCAGATGCGCCTGGCGGGCCGCGCGATCGAGCAGCATCGTGGCGCAGCGAATTTCGCGCATGTGTTTTCGAGTCCTCTCGTTCGTGCGTCCGAAGCCGCCGGCATCATCGCAAGCGGCTCGGCCACGCTGGTGACTATCGATGAGTTCGCCGAAGTGCACTTCGGACTGTTCGAAGGCCTCACCGCAGACGAGATTCGCGAGCGCTACCCCGACGAGTTCGCGCGCTGGAACGCCGCTCGCCTCGCGCCGACTTATACTTTTCCCGAAGGCGAAAGCCGCGCCGCTTTCACCAATCGCGTCGATCGCGGCCTGGAACGCATGCTGACTCAGTGGACGCCGCGCATTGACGACGCGCTGGTGGTTGCGCATCGCGGCGTGATTCGCGCAATCGTGCGAAAGCTCACGCGGAGGGAACCCGTCGTCGAGCTGGGCTCCATTCACATTTTGCACTTCGACGGCCGCTGGCATGCCGAAATGCTCGACCTGATCGATCATCTCGACGAGTCGTAGAGTTCATACGCGGCGCAGCACTCCGGTCCAGCGATAGCGGCATCGCTCGAGCGGCTTGGTGAATGACAAGTCGCAGTACGCGGCGACCATTTTAAACATCCCCGACGCGAGCGCCGCCAGTTCCAACGTCGCCGGAATCGTATAGCGCACGGGAATCAAATCGCGCGTAGTTACCGCGCCGGCAGGAAATTTGATCGTGCATTCGAGTTCGTAGATCGAATGCAGCGGCGAATGCCAAGCGAAAGGACGATTGAACTCGCGGATGTCGAGTGCAACGCCGCCGGCCCGCGCCGTGCGCTCGCGCCACATCGTGCGCCACGACACGCGCCGAATCGTATCCTGCCGATCGATGTCGATACAGTACAAGCCGCCGCGCTTGAGCGCCCGGCCGACAGACCTCAGATGCGAGAGCAGGTCGGCGTTCTCGACAATCACCGGAAATGTTTCGGACATGAAAATTGCGGCGTCGAAAGCGCGCTCGGGCAGCGTGAACTTCTCGATCGTCCGGCGGTAGAAGCGAAGATTCGCAAGAGTGCCTGCTCTACGCCGCCCCGCCGCGATCATCGTGGGCGCTCGATCGATGCCGACGACCTCGAATCCATCTCCCGCCAGCAAACGGCCGTGCGGCGAGTCCCCGCAGGCAATATCCAAAACGCGCCGCGTCGCGGATTTGCGATGACGCTTCCAGACCTGTTGCAGAAAAACGACTTCGGCCGGTATCTCGCCGGGACTTTCCATGTGCGCGCGGCGGAAGACCTCGGGATATTCGTAAATGCTCGGTTCCATCGGCGACGAGCGTAGCAGGCCGCGCGCGCGGGAATCGACGCTTGAGATTCTCCGGCCAACAGCGGGATAATGCCCGCTCATGCAAGTTCCTGAACCACGATGAGCAAGCCACTCGCAGGAATCAAAGTCGTCGAGATCGCGCAGGAAATCCAGGGGCCGTTCGCGTCGCTGATTCTGGCCGACATGGGCGCCGACGTCGTCAAGGTCGAGAACAAGGAAACCGGCGACCTGAGCCGCTGGATGCTGGCCGCGCTGATCGGCGGGCTGGAAGTGAAGAACGCGACCGTGTCGCATTACTTCATCGCGATGAATCGCGGCAAACGGAGTATCACCGCCGATCTGAAAAAGCCCGACGCCATCGAGATAGTGCGCCGCATGGCGAAATCCTACGACGTGCTCGTCACCAACTACCGCCCCGGCGTGCTCGACCGCCTCGGACTCGGCTACGACGACGTCCGCAAAATAAATCCGCGCATCGTGTACGCGCAGGGCAGTTCATGGGGACCGCGCGGCCCCTGGGTCACGCGCCCCAGCCGCGACACGCTCGCGCAGGCCGCCAGCGGCGTGATGGCGAAGACGGGGTTGCCCGCCGATCCGCCGCTGGCGGCCGGGATGTTCGTCGCCGATCACTCCGGCGCGCTCAGCCTCGCGAGCGGAGTGCTGGCCGCCCTGTTCGCACGAGAGCGCACCGGCAAGGGGCAGAAGGTCGATGCGTCGATTTACGGCACGATGATCGCGATGCAGGGGATGGAGCTCAATTACACGTCGATCACGCAGCAGGAGCCCGAACGCGCCGGCCGCGGGCATCAGTTCCTGCACGGCGTGTGGGGCGCGTTTCCGACCAGCGACGGACACATCTGTATCG
>JBOHWI010000513.1:0-5794 GCA_050736675.1 Binatus sp. (SeqCode) | reverse complement strand
CACGGACGCTATAGACCGCCTGTCCCTCGTGATCCGTCACGCCGAACTCAACCTTCGCCTGCGGCGTCTTGCTGGTGAACTTCCATGCGTTGCCGAGCAGATTTTCAAACACCAAATGAAGCAGACGCGGATCGCCATCCGCCACAACCTTTTCCTGTACCACGCACTCGACCTGGCGGTCCGGTTCGTTCTTCCGGCACTCGGCCAGGACGGAGTTCGCCAACGCGCTCAGGTCCACCGTCTCCATCCGCATCTCGCTGCGCGTCACGAACGCCAGCTTCAGTAGATCGTCGATCAGTTGAGCCATCCGCTGAGTGGCCGCCCGGATTCGCTTGAGGTGGCTTTGGGCCTGCTCGTCGAGCTTGTCGGCGTAATCCTCCATCAGCGCCAGGCTGAAACCGTCGATACTGCGCAGAGGCGCGCGGAGATCGTGCGAGACCGAATACGAGAACGCCTCCAGCTCCTTATTGACGACCTCGAGCTGCGCGGCATGCCGCCGCGCGGACTCGTTCAGCGCCGCGACTTCTTCGGCGATCTTCTTGTTCACGGAAACGTCGCGCGTAACCTTGCTGAAGCCGTGAAGCTCACCCTTGGGGTCGTACACCGCGGTGACGATCACGTCGGCCCAAAACCGGGACCCGTCCTTGCGCACCCGCCATCCTACGTTCTCAAAGCGCCCGTTGCGCCGCGCCATTTCCAGCTCACTGGACGGGCCGTTCGCAGCGATGCCTTCGGGCGTGAAGAAGCGGCTGAAATGCTGCCCGATGATCTCCTCGGCGGTGTAGCCCTTGATTCGTTGCGCACCCTCGTTCCAGCTCACGACCCGGCCGTCCGGATCGAGCATCAGAATCGCGTAGTCCTTGACTCCCTGGACCAACAGCCGAAAGCGGTCCTCGCTTTGCAGCATTTTCTCTTCGGCCAGCTTGCGCTCGGTAACGTCGCGGATAGCACTTGAAACGAGCGTACCTTCCCCGGTCTCGAGCGGGCTCAGGCTGATCTCGATCGGAAACTCCGTGCCGTCTTTGCGCAGACCGTAGAGCTCCAGGCCTGAGCCCATCGAACGCACCTTGGGGTCTGCAAAGTAGCCGTTGCGATGCTGCGGATGCTTGTCGCGGAAGCGCGCCGGCACCAATATTTCGACCGCATTGCCCAGCAGCTCGGCGCACGCGTATCCGAAGAGCTTCTCGGTCTGCGCGTTGATCAGCGTGATACGCCCGTCACGGCCCACTATCACCATCGCGTCCGGAGCCGACTCAAGCACCGCGCGGAACCTTTCTTCGGCGATCTCACGCTCGGCGAGGCGAGCCAATTCCGCCTGGCTGGAGGCCAGGGCTATGCTGGCGTCGGTCAGCCGCCTTCTGGTCACTAGGGCGTAGGCGCCGATCATCAGCAGCCATACGATGACGACGGTGCCGCCGATTCCCAGGACGGTTAGGCTGTTGCGCGACGTCGAGCGTGCCAGTGCGGTGCGCTCCCCCATCAGCCGCCGTTCTTCCACTGACATTTGGTACAATTGTTCGATCATTTGGAAAACGATTGCATTCAGCTCCACAGGCCCTTGCGTCCTCGTCGACTGTTCCCGGATTGAAGCTGGAGCGGAGCGGATAATATCCTGCGAGAGAGCCGCCAACCGCCCCACGGCCCGATCGAACTGATCGAGGCGATTTTGCTGAGACGCGTTATCCGCCGTCAGCGACCGAAGCACCCGGGACTGGCGATCGAGTTTCGCGATCACGTTGCCAAGCTGGACCAAGTTTTTCGGATCGCCGCTCAGATAGTAGTCCTGGATTACGGGCAGCACGGAGAGTGTCGGTCCCCGCGCCCCGTCGAGCGCCCAGAGAACAGTCTGCGTGTGAGTTATCCAATTGCTCCAAGTGTAGGACTCGTTGGCGTCTTCAGCGGCGGTCCACCCGATTGCCAGCGCTGCGACTATAGCGAGGACAAAACCAGGCCAAAGCAGACGGTCTATAAAATTCCGTTGCGGAAGCTTGTCTTCGCTCACAGATTTCCCTTTCTCGCGCGCGTCCCCGCCGCGACGGTGCTCGGCTCATAAGAACAAGACTCGTGCCGCGGGAACGTGAGTGAGTCGGCTCATCGCAGGCGAACTGATGCGCGATGCTGCGACAATTGAATGGCGGCGGCGGCACAAAAGTGGCGCGACCGTTCCATCCGCTATCCGAAAATGACACTCCGGCACGTCCTATTCGTGCGTCCCGCTGCCGGAGGATCAATCGACATCTGATTTATTGCTCGCGGCCCCTACCAATCTAGAAGACGGGCAGGTCGGGGAAGGTAGAACGGTCGCCCACCGACGCTTAGCTCTTGCGGCGTGCGCGATACCTTTTGATCAATGCATTGGTCGAGCTGTCGTGCGCGAGTGCGGGTTCTTTGGCAGATTCCAGTTCCGGGATTATCTTTTGCGCCAGCACTTTGCCCAGCTCTACGCCCCATTGATCGAATGAGTCTATGTTCCAGATTGCGCCCTGCGTGAAGACGCTGTGCTCATACAGAGCTACCAGCTTGCCTAACGTTTCGGGAGTTAGCTCGTCGGCCAGGATCACCGTTGACGGGCGGTTGCCTTCGAATACTCGGGCCGGGACCAGCCAGTCTGGGGTGCCCTCGACCTTTACCTGTTCGGGAGTTTTGCCGAAGGCTAGCGCTTCCGCTTGCGCGAATATGTTTGACAGCAGCAGGTCGTGATGGCGTCCGAGCGGATTCAGTGCGCGGCAGAATCCTATGAAGTCGCATGGGATAAGCTTCGTGCCCTGGTGGATTAGTTGGTAGAACGAATGCTGGCCGTTGGTGCCCGGCTCGCCCCAGTAGATAGGTCCGGTCTGGTAGTCGACCGGCGCGCCCTCGAGCGTGACGTGCTTGCCGTTCGATTCCATCGTTAGCTGCTGCAGATAGGCGGGGAAGCGCTTGAGGTATTGCTCGTAGGGCAGCACTGCCACCGTTTGCGCGCCGAAAAAGTCGGTGTACCAGACACCTAACAGTCCCATCAGTACGGGCAGGTTGCGCGCGAACGGCGCGGTGCGGAAGTGCTCGTCCATCGAATGGAAGCCCGAGAGCATCGCGCGGAAGCTATCGGCGCCGACGGCGATCATCGTGGACAGGCCGATCGCGGAGTCCATCGAGTAGCGGCCGCCGACCCAGTCCCAGAAGCCGAACATGTTTTTCGTGTCGATGCCGAATTTCGTCACTTCGACGGCGTTGGTCGAGACCGCGACGAAGTGTTTGGCCACCGCCGTGTCGTCACCGAGCGCGGCGAGAGACCAGTCGCGCGCGGTGTGCGCGTTGGTCATGGTCTCGAGCGTGGTGAAAGTCTTCGACGAGATGATGAACAGCGTCTCGGCCGGATCGAGGTCGCGCGTGGCTTCGGCAAAATCGGTGCCGTCGACGTTGGAGACGAAGCGCATCGTCAGGTTGCGGTCGCTGTAATGGCGCAGTGCCTCGTACGCCATAACCGGGCCGAGGTCGGAGCCGCCGATGCCGACATTAATGATGTTGCGGATGCGCTTGCCGGTGTGGCCTTTCCACGAGCCGTCGCGGATGCGCGCGGAAAAGTCCGCCATGCGATCGAGCACCTCGTGAACCTTCGGCACCACGTCCTCACCGTCGACGCGGATCGAGGCGCCGCGCGGCGCGCGCAGCGCGATGTGCAGCACGGCGCGCTTCTCGGTGACGTTGATCTTGTCGCCGCGGAACATCGCGTCGATACGTCCGCGGAGTCCCGCCTGTTCCGCCAGCGCGAGCAGTAGACGAATAGTCTCGTCGGTTACGCGATGCTTGGAGTAGTCGAAGTAGAGGCCGGCGGCTTCGACCACGAGGCGCTCGCCGCGCTTGGGGTCTTCGTCGAACATCGCTTTCAGCTGGCGGCTTTTGATCTCATCGTAATGCGCCTGCAAGGCCTTCCACGCAGGGCGATTGCCGAGCGAAGCGGTTGATGATGGCATGATCGACTCCTTCTACATCGTCCGGGAACAGAATCTTGAATCGCGCGCGAAAAAGATCGCGCGCTGAATAAGGACCCTCACCTTGATCCTCCCCCTTGCGGGGAGAGGGGAAGTTCGCGCGCGCCGCGGAGGAATTCCTCGCGAGATGTTTGCTGCGACAGATTTTGCGGCGCGAGCATCTGAAACATGATGAGCGCGGCGGGCACCAGATAGAACAGCGAGCCGGGCACCCACATGATAGCGCCGGCGACGATCTGGTCGCCAAGGGGAGTGAATCCCGCGACTCGCGGCGCGGCCGCATAGAACGGATAAATCAGCCGATTGGAAAACATGAAGAGGGCCGACAGGATCGTGTTCTGGCCGTCGGCGAGCAGCAGATACGGCAGCATCGCCCATCGCGGCCATCGCTCGGCGCTCGGCCACGGCTGGATGACCGGGAACCAGAACATCAGCGCGGTGGTGAAGAAGCACGCGTGCTCGACGACGTGCCATCCGTCGGATCGCAGCGCGAGCTGGAAGGTTGCCGGCAGATGCCATCCCCAGGTCGCGACGACGAATGCGATCCAGCACACCAGCGGTTCCGTCAGCCATGCGAAGAGGCGCCGCACGACACTCGAGCGGAGGAGCGGGCCGACGGCGGCCTTGGCGACGCGCGGAGGAAGCCCGCGCACGAGCGCAATCGCCGGCGCACCCGCGAGCAGGAATGTCGGCGCTACCAGCATCAATAATAGATGCTGCGTCATGTGGATTTGCAGCAGCAGGTCGTCAAGGGCTTCGAGCGGCGAGGCGATCGCGATGAATAGCGCCGCGATCCCCGCCATGAACGACGCCAGCCGCCACGCGGGAAAGCGTCGCGGCATCTGGCGCTGCAAGCGGGCGAAACCTCGCGCGTAAATCGCGGCTGTGACGAGCAGCGTCGCGATCATGGCGACCGGCGGAGTCCACGAATCGAAGGCGGTTTGTACTACGGAGTTCATTGCGATGCGGGAACGGCGGGACGCACCGAGTCGTGCGCGGGCGGCTCGCCGCGCGGATGCATCGTGGCGAGGAATGCGACGATCGCGTTGACCTCCGCCGGCTTGAGGTTCTTGCCGTAGGCCGGCATGTTGCCGCCGCCCTGAATAATCTGGCGAACGATCTGGTCGCGCGTGAGCCGTGTCGCGGTATCGTCGAGCGCCGGCCCACGCATCCCGCCCACGCCGCCGAGCGAATGGCAGTTGCGGCACTGCTTGTCCTGCACGAGGATCGCGCCCTGGAGTTCCAGCGGAGTGCGCCCCTTGACGTAATCGACGGGTGTAGGCGCGGCGCTCCAGGCGTCCATGTGGGGCGACCAGGGCGAAAACGTCCCGAGCCAGGTCAGCGTGCCGACGGTCGTCACGATGAGAATTACGATCACGACGGAGAAAGGTCGTCGACGCCAGCTCTTCTCGCCGGTGCCCGAAAGAAACGGCAGGGCGAAGAGCAGGCCGATGACCGCGACGGGGCCGGTGAGCATCAGGAAGGTCTCGGTCCACGGCGGCAGCAGTGCGAAGATCGAAAATAGCCACAGGAAAAAGAAGTCGGGGCGCGGCACGGTCTGGATGATTGTCGGATCGGGCTGGCCGTTGGGCCCGATCGGGCCTTCGACCGCGGCGATGACGAGCAGGCTCAAGATAATCAGTCCGGCGAAGACGAGATCCTTTTGTGCCGCGAACGGCATGAACGGTTCGCCGTCGGCGTGTAGTAACTTGCTATATTCATCCAAGTAGCTATTGCGTCTGACTATTCGACCGGGCATCGGCCATTCGTTAATGCCTAATCGCAATACCAGATAGAGATGAAGGCCGACGAAGGCGATCAGC
>JBOHWI010000512.1:0-2995 GCA_050736675.1 Binatus sp. (SeqCode) | reverse complement strand
ATCACGCGCCGGCGCACTATCTCGAACGGCGCCTCGTAGTCGCTCGAGGCGCGCAGCTTCGCCAGTTCGCGCGACGCCTGGGGCGGTTCCGCTTCGTAAAAATCTGCCTGACGTTCAGTGCTCATCGGGCTTACCTGCAATTTCCGGTGATGCTTCCAAAATGATTATCATTAGCGACACCACCGCATTCAAGGATGAACGCGGTTGAAATAATAGTTGACTCGTGACACGAGTGCGCACGCGGTTGAGTCTCCCTCATAACCAAAGCATGCAATTCATGAATAACATCGACCGATCCCCTCGCTGCGCGCGCTTGTTCCAGCTCCTTCGAGCAAAGGGGTCCGAGTTCGGGCTGTGGATAGTCGTCACGATTTTATTGGCAACGATCCTCGCCTGCCCCGCTCCCGCGCGCGCATCGCAGGTCCGCATTCCGCTCACCATCGACTACCTCACGCTGCGCGAAGCGCTCAAGCGCCAGGTCTACACCGGGCCCGGCGGACACGCCGCGCTGTGGAACGGCCTCGACGAGTGCCAGTTTCTGTACGCCGAAAATCCCGAGTTCTCGCACGCCACCGAGAGCGGTGCGGCGATGGTAAAGCTCGAGACCGCCGGCAGCCTCGGGCTGGGCGTCGCGATGGGCTCGCAATGCATTCCCGCCATCCGGTGGAACGGAATCGTCGAGGCACTCGGCGACCCGTATATCGCGCCCGGCCTCCAACTCAAGTTTCACTTCACCGATTTGAATCTCTACGACTCCGCCCATCAGAAGACGCAGATCGTCAGCACCGGCTTCGATCTCATCAAGAGCTATCTCATTCCGCGGCTCGACGGTTTTTCATACGACCTCAAACCGTCCGTTCGGCAGTTGTCCGCAATGGTCTCCGACTCGATTCCTGCTGACGCCGCCGGCCGCGTCCGCACCGCAATCGCAAGTCTCACCGCCGAGCCGAACATCGCCGCACTCGACGGCGGCATCCGCGTCACGCTCGTCATGACGGTCCCCGACTTCCCGACTCCGACAGCGATTCCCGGCGCCGCAGCGCCGCCTACGCCGGCCGAGTTGAAAGCCTTTCAGGACACGCTCGATCAATGGGATGCCTTCCTGGTTTTCTCGATCAAGCACCTGGGCGACGCGGTCGGCGACCAGCAGTTCCGCGACCAGTTGCTGCAAATCCTGCTCGACAGCCGCTACCGCCTGGTCCAAGCGCTGAATAGTCCACCCGGTGCGGCGGGACCCGACCCGGTGCGCATCCTGTTCCTCGAAGAATGGACGCGCTTACACGACGCGGTCCGCGCTGCCGCGCGGCGCGGGATGCTGGGCGCGCACGCGCTCGAATTCATGTCCTTCATTTCGGCCGGCGACGCGCTGTTTGCGCTGGATCAAGCCGCGCCCGCGCTTGGGATGCGCATCTCGGCCGCCGACCTGCGCCGCCTCGCGCACATCATGGCGCCAACCGCGACCGGCGATCCGCTGCAATTCAACTATCGCGAAGATCCCGACATGAAAAAACTCTTCTCTGTTCCCGAGCCGCCAAAGAGTCGCCATCCGATTGAAGAAGAAGACGTGCCGCCGTCCGCCCCGGCCGCTCCGCCGAACTCTCCGTATCCAACGAGCGCGCCGTCCGCGCGATCGTTCTCGAATTACCTCGCCCTTTTTTTTACGGGAGAGGCGGCCGAGCGCAGCTCGGCAGGTGAGGGTTCTGGTCTCCCTGGGTTAGGGCTTAGGTTGCTGAGCTTCTTCTCAACCCCAGATGCCGACGCCGCCGAGGACAGCGGAGCGATGCAGATTACCCGGCTCCAGGATGTGGCCGATCGCCTTTATCGGCTCGTCGTCAACCAGGAAAATGCCGACTCCTATCGCCACGACATGGGCCTGCTACTCAATCTGAGCGCCGAGTACCAACTCGGCCAGCTCGCCGCCGTCATGACCGCGCTCGACACCGACAACGGTCGCACTTATGTCTCGCTCGTGCTCAGCACCGCATTGCAGGAAAGCTGCTGGCGGCAGTTCGTGATGGACGGCGCTCGCATCCGATGGCTCGAGTCCTCAACCGGCGACATCGGCCTGATGCAGGTGAACAAACACGTCTGGCGCGGGTTTTACGACATCGAGCGCCTGAAGTGGGACGTTCTGTACAACGCAGGCGCGGGCTGCGAGATTCTCGCGCGCTTGATGCAGTCTGCGTCGATGTCGCAAGCAAAGTTCGACCCCGTGCTGATTTCCAGCCATCTCGCGCGCTCGACGTACGCGGCCTACAACGGCGGTCCGAACGCGTGCAATCGATGGCGCCGGCGAGAGCCGCCGGCGCTCAGGCAAATCGATTCCAGCTTCTGGGAAAAATACCGCGCCGTCGAAAACGGAATCCCGATCGATATCCTGAGTTGCGCCCGAAACTGGGGCCACTAAACATCCGGGACAGGCGCCGCCATACTCATTGCGATGGGCTGAACTGCACGTTGCAACTCGCCGCCGAGGTCCCGGATGCTGAAACCTGACCTAGGGTATCCGCATAGACCTCAACGTCGAACTCGTAGCAGTCCGCGGGCAGCATCAGATCCATCGAGATGGGGATGCTATCGCCGGGTGATGCCTGAATATTCACAAAATCCATCATTGAGGTAAGGCTTGATATCGACAAAACCGCGACCGAAGAAAAATCAGTAGTCTCGGTCGCACTAGCTACGGCGGAACCGCTGATCGTGTAAGTGGTCGGCTGCCCCAGGCAGAAATTCGCCTGAAATGCCGTGAGTCCCTGATTTAGCTCGACGCATGATTGGAACAACCCACTGGTACAAACCGAATTGTCCGAAGACATGTTTGCGGCAGCATTCACGGAAATCGACGTACCGTCCGCCGCCGAAGTCTGACTTGACGAACCGGATCCCGTCATGCCGGCAAAGGTGTCGCTGACGCTGACGCTCCCGGTGTACGAGGGCGTCGCGGCTGCTGTTGCCTGTGCGGTCTGCTCCACGCTTGCTGTCGCCAGGCTCTGGT
>JBOHWI010000511.1:0-9432 GCA_050736675.1 Binatus sp. (SeqCode) | reverse complement strand
CCATCGACGGCAAGGAAGTTGAGGCAGGCGCCAACCTGAATCTCATCCAGGCGGCCGAGCTCGTCGGCGTCGAGATTCCGCACTACTGCTATCACCCCGGCTTGACCATCGTCGGCAACTGCCGCATGTGCCTGGTCGAAGTCGAGAAGGCGCCCAAGCTCCAAATCGCCTGCAACACCCGCGTCGCCGACGGAATGGTCGTTCACACCACCAGCGACAAGGCCCGGACCGCGCAGAAGGCGGTGCTCGAATTCCTGCTCATCAATCATCCGATCGATTGTCCCGTTTGCGATCAGGCCGGCGAGTGCAAGCTGCAAGACTACTACATGGATTACGATCAGCAGCCGTCGCGCTTTCCGCTGCCTGAGAAAAATCGCAAGAGCAAGGCGATCGACATCGGCTCGGGCGTGATGCTCGATCAGGAGCGATGCATCCTGTGCTCGCGATGCACCCGCTTCTTCGACGAGGTGACCAAGACCTCGGAGCTCGCGATTTTCGAGCGCGGCGACCACAACCGCATCGACATCAACCCCGGCCAGCCGGTCAACAACAAGTACGCCGGCAACGTCGTGGACATCTGCCCGGTCGGCGCGCTCACCGAAAAGGAATTCCGCTTCCGCATGCGCGTTTGGTACCTGCATCGCACCGCGTCGGTGTGCGGCGGATGCGAGCGCGGATGCGCCATCGACATCCATCACCATCGTGGACGCATCTACCGCTTCAAGCCGCGCTTCAACCCCGGCGTCAACGAGTACTGGATGTGCGACGAGGGCCGCCACAGCTTCCCTGCGCTGCAAAACGAGGCGCGCCTCACGTCGCCGCTCGTGCAGGCGAAGGATCAGCTCGTAGTCGAGCCTTGGGGCGAAGGCATCAGGCGCGCAGCGTCGATCATCGCGGACTACAAGCGCTCGTACGGCCCCAATTCGATCGCGGCCGTGGTCGATGCGACCTCGACCAACGAAGAAGCATTCGCGCTGAAGCAAATGATGAAGACCGCGATCGGCTCGGACCGAATGGCGACGCTTAACTGGTCGCCGCCCGGTGCCAGCGGCGACGACGAATTATTGATCCGCGCCAACAAAAATCCCAACACGCGCGGGCTCGCAGCGCTCGGACTCCCCGCCGACGGACTCGATGGACTGGCGAACGCGGTCGCGTCAGGCGAGCTGAAGATGCTCATCGCATTCCGCGCCGACCTGGTTCGCGCGCTCGGTGAAGAGGAATTCGTCAGGCGCTTCGGGGCGCTCGACTACATGCTGGTGCTATCGACCGACGCCAACGAGACCTGCCAGATGGCCAACCAGGTCTGGCCGATCGCCGCATACCCGGAAATCGACGGCAGCTTCACCAACTTCAAGGGCCGCGTGCAGCGAATCCACGCTGCGTTCCCACCGCCGGGAAATGCCATCCCCGGCATCGAAGCAATCGCCCGCCTTGGCCACGCGCTCGACGGCGTCGATCGTCCCAAGACCCCCGACTCCGTGTTCACCGCGATGGCCGCCGCAGAGCCCGCCTTCAAGAACCTGAGCCTCGCAACCCTTGGCGAGCACGGCACCGACCTGGCAGCAAGCTGACTCTCCCTAGCCCGCGTGGCAGTTGAAGCGGAAGCTCGACTTCCCGCTGCGAATCTGCGCGATTCGGGTTTTGATCTTCGGCGTGATTGGCAGGTCCGGGAACGCTTTGACGAATGTCAGCAATCCCGCGGCCGTTTTCTCCGCGTTCTCGCACGTGCAGATTCCTGAAAGCAGTTCCGACTCGAGGCTGTCGATTTCGCCTTGCGCCTCGGCCGCGTAATCGTCGGGATACATGGTGCGGAACGTGATCCAACCGCGGTAGAGATCGACCATCAGCTTTCCGTCGAAGCGCGTGCATCCGGTTTCGTCGGTCTGCTGCTGTATGTAGGCCGGAAACGGGCCGTTACCGTCAGGCTCGGTGCGCTGGTAGATGTCGAAAAAAGCGCGGTCCGCCTTGGTGCCGTGCTTGAGCGCGAGGCTTCTGAAATAGTCGACGCTGGGGCGCACGATTGTGATCTCGCGCCGCACCACGACGAAACCCCGCATCTGGCGCTGCACTTCCTGATACTGCGTTTCGCTGAGCTCGGGCAGCACTGCTTGCAGTTCCGGACTCGCCTTCATCCCGGCCTCGAACACCGGCTCGATCGGACTCGTGCCACGCGCCTCTCGCAGGTCGCCCATCGCCGACTGATAGGCTCCCACCGCTTCCGGTATTTTGACCTCCGCCGCGCTCGCCTGAATTGTCAGGCACGCGATGGCTATTGCGGCGGCAAGTCGCGCGCAGAAGACGGCGGACGGTGGATAGGTCGAGGTGCGCAATCGGCCTCGATCGGTAGCATCGCGATCGCGGCAAACGCAACCATGTCCGCGCGGCTGCCTATTCGCTGGACGGCTGGAACACTATTTCGAGCCGATCCATATAGTTGAGCAGTTGGTGCGCGAGCGTCGTCACCGCGCTGCTGTCGCGTACCGCGGCGGCATGCTCTAGCGAGCGGCCCATCTCCGTCATCGATTCGAATCCGTAGCTGCCGCCTTCGCCCTTGATCCGATGCGCGACGCGGCCGATCCCCGCGTAGTCGCGGCGCGCCACGGCTTCGAAGATCTCGGCGACGTCGGCGCGCTTGTGCGTCAGGAAGCCCGGGATCAGGTCGCTCAGATCCTCGTCCACTTCCACGATTACTCGGTCCGGCATGATTCCTCCTTGAGCTTGCGAGCGTGCCCCCGCGCGGCATCCGGCAGGGTCTCTTCGATTGCGTTGTGAA
This sequence comes from Binatus sp. (SeqCode), assembly GCA_050736675.1. Taxonomy (GTDB): domain Bacteria; phylum Desulfobacterota; class Binatia; order Binatales; family Binataceae; genus Binatus. The sequence goes on along the minus strand of JBOHWI010000511.1, from coordinate 6,656 downwards.
TGGCATCGAGTAGCGTCGATTTTTTGACCGGCTTGGTTACATGTGCGTCGCATCCCGCCGCCATGCTGTGCTGCACCGCTTCTTCGAGCGCCGAGGCCGTCAGCGCGACGATAGGAGTGCGGCTGCGACTGTTGGCCAGCTCCCAAATGCGGATCGTGCTGGTTGCTTCGTAGCCGTCAACAATTGGCATCTGGATATCCATCAGCACCACATCGAAGTTCCCGGCGATAAATTTGTCGATCGCCTCCTGCCCGTTACTGGCTTCGTGAAGAGTGTGTGGAGTCTTCCTGAGGTAGGCCCGGATCAAAGTGCGGTTATCTTCCGAATCGTCGGCCATGAGAATCTGCAGCGGCCGGTCGACTATTGCCGATGAAGGCGAGGGCGGCGCGATTGGCATCGCGGCCGGCCTGTCGCCTTTTGGTTCGACGCGCACTCCCTCGCGTGCGCGCGCAACCGCCGCGAACAACTCCCCGCGCCGGATCGGTTTGACAATGTAGCGGTCAACTCCGATCGCACGCAGCCGCCCAACCTTGCCGGTCAGGTCGTTGGTGCAGAGCATCATCACAATCTGCGGCCCGCCCGGCCCTTCTCTCATAAGATGCTCTGCGACCTCGAACCCTCCCACCCCCGGCATCGCGCTGTCGATCAGTGCGATCTGGAAGCGCGGCCCTCGCGCGCGGTCGCGGCGCAGTTCCGTTATCGCTTCCGCGCCGGACGAGGCGTGACTTACCCGCGCTCCCTGCGTCCTGAGCAACTCCGAGATAATCGACCGGCTGTTGGCATTGTCATCGGCCAGTATAATTTCAACGTCGTCGAGGGTCGCGTTCCGCAGCTCGGGCGCGGTCCGTGCGGTGCCGAATTGCGCGGTGAATGAAAACTCGCTGCCAATTCCGGGTTCGCTCGCAACCGCAACCTTACCGTGCATCATCGCGACCAGTCTCGACACGATTGCCAGCCCGAGTCCGCTGCCTCCGTATTTGCGAGAGGTAGAAGAGTCGGCCTGGCTGAATGCGTTGAACAGGAGGTGCAGCTTGTCGGCCGCAATTCCGATTCCGGTGTCAGTCACCGCGAACTTGAGCCCGCCCGCCGCCGTCGCGTCCGGGTCGCGCTCGACCGCTACCAGCACCTGTCCCTTCTCCGTGAATTTGATCGCGTTGCCGATCAAATTGAGCAGGACCTGGCCGAGCCGCAATGGATCGCCCAGCACAAGCTCGGGAACCTCCGGCGCAAAACGCACCATCAGCTCGAGGCCCTTTTCATGCGCGCGAATCGCCAGCGTCTCGAGCGCTTTCTCGGTCGCGTCTTTGAGTCCGAACTCGACCGCCTCGAGGCTGAGACGCCCGCTTTCGACTTTGGCGAGATCTAGGATGCTGTTGATCAGTTCAAGCAGCGCGTGGCCGTTGCTGATGACGGTGCTGAGATATCTTCGCTGTTCTTCGTTGAGCTCGGTTTCCGTCAGCAGATCGGCCATCCCGAGGATCGAGTTCATCGGCGTGCGAATCTCGTGCGACATGCTCGACAGGAATTCCGACTTGGTCCGCGACGCGGCCAGCGCCGCTTCGCGCGCGGCGACCAGTTCGCGCTGCGTCATCTTGAGGTCCGATATTTCGCGCGCAACCGTCAGGCAGCAGAGCTGCCCTTGCAGCTCCAGATTCACCGCCGAAAGCAGCACCGGCCGCTCCGAGCCGTCCTTCATGCGGAACGCGACCTCAAGGTTCCTGACCTCGTTGGTCGTGGTGAGTTGACGGACGAAGGCAGTCATTTCATCCGGATGGATCCACAGGTTGAGATCAGTGAAAGAATGACCGACAGCCTCGTCGCGCGAGTAACCGGTGGTTCTGACGAATTCCTGGTTTACATCGATATAGGTTCCATCGAGTTTGCCCAACGTCATCCCGTCCAGATTGGCGTCGAACAGCTTGCGGAAAGTTTCCTCGCTCTCGCTCAGCGCCTTCACCTGCCGCGACATTTCCTCCCGCGCCGACAGCAGATCCTGCTCGATTCGTTTCCGGTCGGTAATGTCGCGAATATACGCGACCACGCACACCGTGTTGTCCAGGCTGATCGTCGAGGCCGAGACCAGAGTGGGAACGCGAGTACCGTCGCGCTTTAGAAATTCGATCTCCATGTTGCGGACTTGACCCTGGAGCGCCAGCGTGGCGCCGAAGGCCTCGCGGTCGGCCGGTCTGCTCCATACCTTCAGCTCGAGGTCCGACCTGCCCAGCGTTTGCTCGAGTACGTGGCCCCCCAGCCGCAAAAACTCGGCGTTGACTGCTACGTACCTGCCGTCCACCGCTTTGGCCACGGAGATTGCGTCGGGACTCACGTCGAAGATGGCCCGCAGGGCGCCCGCGCTTTCTTCGAGTTTGCCCAAGGCTTCCCGGGCTGCCGTCAGATCGCGGACTATCGTGACGACACAGTCTTCACCCGCGAGTTCGACTCGCACCGCCGATAGCAGTGCGGGCATCAGTCCGCCATCGGGCAGCACGAAGTCGGTCTCCAGGTTGCGCACGACGCCCTCGCGCGTGATCCGATCCTGGATTTCCTCGGCGCTGGTCCAGAGCCGGCGCTTTCCATCCCGGGCATCGTCGAGATCCTGCGGTTGATAGCCCATCCGCTCGAACTGATGGTTGAAATCGATGCAGACGCCGTCGGACATTCGCGTCACCACGATAGCGTCGAGCGTCGCATCGAAGATCTTGCGCAACGCGGCATGGCTGGCCCGCAGGCTCGCCTCGCTTGCCTGCAGCCGGAGGTGATCGCGCTCCCGCGCGGCTGCGGTGTCCGCACGCAATTCCATCTCGCGCCCGAGCAAACGATGATTCTCCGCTAGATCCGCCAGTTGCTCGGCCAGTTTCCGGCGATAGCGGCCGCCAACTACTGCGCTCAGATGCGCCAATATCGCCGCGCTTACCACTATCGTCCAGGCGATCGCGATGCGGGGGTTCGGGTCCGGCGTCCGCATCGAGTATCCCAGCATCGCAATCGTTCCGCCCGCCTCGAGCGCCGTCTGCCAGCGCGTGCTCCAGGGGAGCAAGGCGCCCGAGGCGAAGAAGAACAACAGTATCGTCGCCACCAGCACGTTGCTGTCGCCGTTGATTACGGCAATCCATGCTGTGCTTGCGATGATCGCCGTGTTGATTACCAACAGAAAGCCGCGCCAGTTCCGCATCGCTCGCGGCGACAACGATGCCGCGAGAGCAATCACGCCCAGCGTCACACTGGCGATATGAAGGGGACTGGTCCTCGCGAACGTCAGCGGGTATTCCGCGCGGTCGAGGATCGTGTAGCCAATCTGAAATGCGATGGTCGCCGATGCGCCTGCCCGCACCATCGGCGATACCAATGCCGGAGTGTCAGCGCCGTCAGCAACCAGTGTCGTCGCGCCGTCGCGATCGCGCGCGGATTCGAAACTTGCGGCTGTTGGAGGCGGGCTCTCACCCGCGCCCGAGGCAGCCGCGCCGTTGCTCGCGACTGTCCGCCGCGGCGCATGACTATTAATCTGCCAGCCGTCGGCGGACGGATCGATCCGAGAGTCCACGCGTCAATAGCAAGCAAATCCAATGCCCCGCAACCGCATCGCAGCGACTTGCTACCGCTGTCTGCTGAATGCTTCGATTGCCGAGCTTCGATGATGTCGCGCCGAGTGTCCCAAAATGCCGCGCGCAGGCCCAGAAATGCTGTCAGCCAGCCAGTGCCGTCTCAAAATCCTCGATCAGGTCGTCGCTCGATTCCAACCCGACCGAAAGGCGGATGAGCCCGTCGCCGATTCCCGCCCGCGCGCGCTCCGATGCCGACATGCCCGAATGCGAAGTCGTTGATGGCCGCGTGATCAAACTCTCGACCCCGCCCAGGCTCGGCGCGCTGATCGGTATCGTCACCCGCTCGAAGAAGCCTCGCGCCGCTTCGAAGCCGTCCGCCAGCTCGAAACTCAGCACGCCGCCGAAACCTTCGAACAATTCGCACGCCCGCAGGTGATTCGAATGGCTCTCCAGCCCGGGATAGTTCACCCGCGCTACCGCGCCATGCTGCTCGAGCCAGCGCGCAATCTTGAGCGCGCTCTCATTCTGATGGCGCACCCGCACCGCGAGTGTCTTCATCCCGCGGTGCAACAGAAAGCATGCGTGCGGATCGAGGCTGCCGCCAAGATGGTTTAGCGTATGCCGGATGCTTTGGACCAGCTCGGCGCGCCCGATCACCGCGCCCGCCACGATATCGGTATGCCCGTTGAGGTACTTGGTACCGCTGTGCAGTGAGAGATCGAAGCCGACTTCCGCGGGCCGGAAATTTATCGGGCTGGCGAAGGTGTTGTCGATGATCGAGACGAGCCCGTTCTCCGCCGCGAAATCAACCGCCGCTTGCAAGTCGCTCACCTGCAGCAGCGGATTTGACATCGCCTCAACGTAAATTGCCTTGGTGTTGGGGCGCAGCATCTCGCGCCAGCTGGCCGGCTCGTCGCCGTCGACAAAATCCACGGCCATCCCGTAGCGCGGGAACTCCTCGACGAACAGGTCATGCGTGCCGCCATAAACGCACTGCTGCGCGATCAGATGTCCGCCGTCCGCCAGCACCGTGAACAGCGCCGCCGAGATCGCCGCCATCCCGCTGCCCGCGACCAGCGCCGCCTCCGCGTTCTCGAGCGCCGCGAGCTTGGCGTGCAGCACGGCGTGATTGGGAGTGTTGCTCAGCCGGATGTAATGCAGGTCGTGGTAGCTGGTCTGGCCCGCGTACTCGAAGGTCGAGGATTGAAAAATCGGCATCGCGACCGCGCCGCCAATCAGCGGATCCGGCTCGCCGGCGTGAATCAGCTTCGTGTCGAGCCCTTTGATAAGTCGTCGCGCCATGCTGCCTCCGCTGCCACGAGATTGATCATTCGGCGCGTCAGGGAAAATAGGTGTTGGCAGGTTTCCCGTCTTTGCCGGCGACGTCGCCCGCGACCGGCCCTTCGCCCGGCAGCGCCGCGCGCCCGAACAGCGCCGCGGTCTGATCGCTGTACAGCAAATGCCAGCGCGCGTCTTTTCGGACGACGTCGGCGCCGCTGGTGTCCATGCCGATCAGCACGAAATCTGGCGGGTACTCGTCCAGCAGACGGTCCGCGCCTTCCTGACCGTAGAAAAAAATCGCGTAATCGCGCAACTGCTTGTCCGTATAGAGCAGGTCGTCGCGCGGGTCGATGTAGACCTTAAATACATCGCCCATGTGCCAGAGCACATACGAGCCCCATTCGAACTGGCTAAGGATCTTGCCGTGAAGACGATGCTGTTCCATGAACGCGAGTGCACCGACGGGCACCGGCTTCCAGGTTTTGAGACGATTGGAAAAAGTTCCACCCACGATCGCGAGCGCCAACGCGCAAATAGCCAGCAGCACCCCCGGCGGTTCGCGGTCTGCCTGCGGGCTCATGCCAACCTTAATTGCCGATCGACGCTCCAACACCAGGCTGGCGTGGCGCGCCAGCGGAATCGCGACTGCGATCGCACCCAGCGCGACATTGCGCGCGGCATAGAAGGCGGCTCCGATGAAGATCGCGGCGATCGCGACCAGCGGTGCGTCCTCGAGGTCGGGAGCCATTGCAACCGCTGCGACAAACCCGCCAAACAGCAACAACGGCGCAACATCCTGCAGCAATGCCAACTTGGATTCCTGCCACATCGATAGCATCAAGTTCGTCAGCGGCACCCAGTCGGGGATTATCTGCCGAATCAGTGGATCGCCGACCGAATGAAACACTCCCATCCACAAGCCCACGCCGAACGGATTGATAATTGTCGCCGCCGCGCATCCAAGCGTGACCAACGACACCCGCCGCGCCAACTTCATGCGATCGGCGTCTGCGAACCCCTGGACGAACAAAACACCCGCCGCAACCCCCATCGCGCCAAGTCCGACGATGTAACCGCCGTGGAAATTGGCCCACAACACGAACATTGGAATCAGCGGCCAAAGTGTTGCTCCGCCTCGATATATCTCGATCGCGAGCACCGCCATCACCACGCTCGTCATCATGAAGGTGAAGAGCTGCGGCCGGAATTGCATCTGAGTCGATATCGCAACCGCGCCGAGAATCAGCGTCAGCCGCTGCACTCGGGCCAACGCGCCGGTGGCGGAAATGCCGATCGCCAACGCGATTATCAAGATGCTCGAGGTCAGGAGTTTCAGCAGCTTGAGGCCGAACACACCCAGATGCGCGTAGCAGAAGGCCAGCGCCACCTGCGAGAGCCATTCGTGATTGTGCCACGGCATGCCGCCCGCGACGTAAGAATAGGTATCGAACCGCGGAACATGACCGGTGCGCAGAGTCGTCTGACCGGTCAGCATGTGTATCCACAGGTCGGGCTCGGCGAAGTTGTCAGCCGTCGCGAGCGCGATCGACAGGATTACCGTCCATCGCGACGCCGACAATAGTGAATAGTGCTGATTACTCAACTATGGCACGAGTGAATCATCGTCGGCGCACCTCCGCAATACCTGCCGCCGCGCCGCGCGCCTTTCGCCTCCCGTCTGGCGTCGGTAATCTAATCGCGTGAAGGCTCTAATAATCGGCGGCGGCATAATCGGCAGTTCGATCGCGTGGCGCCTCGCCTCCGACGGCGTCGATGTCACCGTCTTCGAGCGCGGCCGGCTCGGGCTTGAAGCCTCATGGGCGGCGGCCGGAC